>JBQGCR010000667.1:0-7052 GCA_052038585.1 Kineosporiaceae bacterium | reverse complement strand
GCGGTCCGGCTACGTCCGGTCCTGGCGCCCGTCCGGCCGCCGCGCCCGGACGGGCTGGACCGCGGTCGGCAGTCCGCGGACCGGTCGCGACGGCTCGGCCGGCCGGTCGACCGGCCGACGGGGGGCGACGACGACGCACGCCGGGCCGGACCGCAGACCCCGCTCGCGGCAGCCGCAGCGGCGGGTCAGGTCGGGCGCGCAGGTCACGACGTCACGCCCCTGCGGCCGGTGCCGGCGCGACGGCGGGCAGCTCCGCCGTCGTCGTCCCGTCCGTCGGCGCGGGCACCGTCGGACGGCGGGTCGCGAGGACGAGCCGGACCGGGTTGCGCCGCGGGGCGACCGGCGCGACCGTCCGGTACTGCTCGCCCTGCGCGGGTCGCGGGTCCGCCTCGCCCTTGACCGGCCACATGGCGAAGCAGCGCTCGGCCTGGGCGGTGATCGTCAGGGACGGGTTGACGCCGAGGTTGGCCGTGAGGGACGACCCGTCGACGATGCTCAGCCCGGGGTAGCTCCAGACGCGGTTGTAGGGGTCGACGACGCCGGACTCCTTGCTCGCCCCGATCGTGCAGCCGCCGATGAAGTGCGCCGTCATCGGGATGTCGAGCAGGTCCGTGACGGGCGAGCCGGCGACCGTCGGACGGCCGGTGCGCTGCGAGAGCTTCTCGGCGAGGAGCCGCACGGCGCGGTGGCCGGTCGGGATCCACGTCGGGTTCGGCGCGCCGTGCCCCTGGGACGACCTGAGCTTGTAGCCGCCGCGCAGGCGCTTCCTCGCGCGCACGGTGATCGAGTTGTCCAGCGGCTGCATGACGAGCGCGATGATCGTCCGCGAGGCGAACCGCCACGCCGGCGGCGGCACGAGGAAGCGCAGGATCGACGGCTTGCGCAGCACCTGGCCGAGCGCCGTCGGGATCCGGCGCAGCGGCCCCTTCCTGCCGTCCTTGCGCCCGTCGGCCATGACGAGGCAGATCGCGCCCATGAAGTCCGAGCCCTTGCCGTAGCGGCAGTTCTCGATGTGGGTGTTCTCGTCGGGGTGGAACGAGGAGGTGATGGCGACGCCGCGGGTGAGGTCGACGTCCGTCACCCGGTCCGTCATCGCGCCGAGCAGCGCCTCCGAGTTGGTCCGGGTGCGCACCCCGAGGCTGTCGGAGACCTCGGGCAGCACGCCGGAGCTCTTCAGGGTGTGCATGAGCGTCTGGGTGCCCCACGTGCCGGCGGCGAGGACGACCTGGCGGGCCCTCAGCGTCCGGCGGTCCTTGCGGAACCACGCGCCGCTGCGCTCGCTCGTGACGAGCCAGCCCTCCTCGGGGTGGGCCGGGTCGATCGGCCGGACGTCGACGACGGTGCGCAGCGCCTCGATCCGCGCACCGCGGCGCTCGGCGAGCATGAGGTAGTTCTTCATGAGGGTGTTCTTCGCCCCGACGCGGCAGCCGGTCATGCACTGCCCGCAGTCGGTGCACCCGGTCCGCGCCGGCCCCTCGCCGCCGAAGTACGGGTCGGGCACCGTGACGTCCGGCTCGCGCTCGCCGTCGCGGCCGAAGAAGACGCCGACCGGCGTCTTGCGGAACGTGTGCTCGCGGCCCATGTCCCGGGCGAGCTCGCGGAACATGTCCTCGACCGGCCCCTCGCAGGGGTTCTCGTCGACGACGCCGAGCATCCGCCTGGCCGTCTCGTAGTGCTGGTCGAGCTCGGCCTCCCAGTCGGTGATCCCCGCCCACTGCGGGTCCTTGAAGAACGCCTCGCCGGGCTTGTAGAGGGTGTTCGCGTAGACGAGCGAGCCGCCGCCGACGCCGGAGCCGGCGAGGACCAGGACGTCGCTGAGCAGGTGGATGCGCTGGATCCCGAAGCACCCGAGCCTCGGCGCCCACAGGTAGCGGCGCAGGTCCCAGGACGTCTTCGCGAAGTCCTCGTCCTCGAAGCGCCGGCCGCACTCGAGGACGAGGACGTCGTAGCCCTTCTCGGCCAGGCGCAGCGCCGCGACGCTGCCGCCGAAGCCGGAGCCGACGACGACGACGTCGTGGTCGAAGGCCTCGCCCTGATGCGCGGTGCCCGGTGCGGCCGGGCTCGTGGTGGGGGTCACAGTCGGCCAGCGTAGGGACGGCGGGCGATTGTTTCAATGGCCATTGACACGATGCCCTCCCCGCGCGCTACCTTCGTGCCGCACACCGACGGACCCCAGGGTCCGGCGGTCGCGACACGAGACCGACGGCCCGCCGGGCGGGGTGGGCCGTCGGTTCTCTGTCCCCGGCACGCACCCGTTCTAGACTGCGCACGCAGCCGGGGCGACGAGGCCACCGGCCGGTGCCGCGGGCGCTCGCCCGCCAGGACGGTTGGAGGGTGCGTGGCGGAGTACCGGGTCGACGAGCTCGCCCGCGCCGCAGACACCTCCGTGCGCAACGTCCGGGTCTACCAGGACCGCGGGCTGCTGCCCCCGCCGCGCAAGGTCGGCCGCAACGGCATCTACACCGACGCCCACCTCGCCCGGCTGCGCCTCATCCGCGTCCTCCTGCACCGCGGGTACACCTTCGCGACGATCGGCGAGCTCATCGGCGCGCTGACGCAGGGGCAGGACATCACCGAGCTCATCGGCCTCGACGACGCCATCGCCGTCCCCTGGTCGGACGAGACGCCCACCCGGGTCGACGAGACGACCCTCGCCGAGGGCTTCGGCGCCTCCGCCGACCAGATCGAGCGCGCGCGCCGGCTCGGCATCTTCGGCCACGACGGCGACGACGAGACCTCGCTCCTCGCGTTCAGCCCGAAGATCCTCGAGGCCGGCGCCGAGCTGCTGAGCAGCGGGGTGCCGCTGGCCGCCATCCTCGACCTCGCCGAGGAGCTCCAGACCCAGATGGACGGCGTCGCGCGCACGCTCTTCCGCACGGTCCAGGGCGTCTTCGACGGCGCGGACGGCCGGCCGGACGCCGCGAAGGTCGAGGCGCTCCTGCGGCTGCGCCCGTTCGCGACGCAGGCCGTCAGCGCGTTCCTCGCCCTCTCCATGAACAAGGAGGCCGAGAGCCTCCTCGAGCGCCGCGCCAAGCGCGGCGCGCGCGGCGACGCCACGGTGCGGCCGGACCTCACGGCCGCCGAGGCGTCCCCGGTGGCTACCGACGCGTAGCGTGACCGCCCGGGACGTCCGGCGATCACACTGCGTCGATCACCGGCGACGCGTGGTCGTCGAAACGCCTCCATCGCGGGCCAATCGACTACTCGGACCGGCGAATCCCGGCCCGAGGGGTTTGTTGCCGCTGTCACTTCTGGTTAGTCTGCGGATCGCTACCCAGCGGTAGCCAGCAGCCGTCGGTCCCGCCCGACCCGGCACCACACTCCGCGCCGCCCCACGCCGGGCACGCGGTCCGTCGGAACAGTCGGAGGAAAGCCAACGATGTCTACTGTGAAGCGACTGGCCACCGGGTCGAGGCGGCGTCGGTACGCCGCCGTCCTCGTGCCCTCGGTGCTGCTGGCCGGCCTGACCGTCGGCCTGGTCGGCCAGGGAGCGCTCGCGGCGTCGTTCGCGATCTCCGGGACCGACTTCAAGCTCTCGGCCGACCGGCTCGAGGGCACCGGCTTCGCGTCCTACTCCTCGGTGAACTCCACCGTCGACGGCAAAAAGGTCGCCGTCACCCCGGCCGGGTTCACCGAGGCCAAGCTCTACGGCCTGTGCCAGTCCGTCGTCTCCCCCACCCCCTTCGGGGACGTGACGATGATCCTCACGGCGGGCGACGAGGCGCCGGTCGAGGCGAAGAACCTCGTCGCCGACTTCGACGCCCTCTCCGGCGACATCACGTTCAGCGGCTACACCAGCGGCCTGGACGCCTCGACGATGCGCGGCGGCGCGCAGGGCCCGGCGGGCTCGTGGGGCCAGCAGGCCCAGACCATCTCGATCCGCGACCTGCGGCAGAACACGTGGGCGACGACCGCCGCGACGTTCGTGCTCAAGGGTCTGAGCATCGACGTCTCCTTCGACGGCAAGGAGTGCTTCTGAGCCGTCCGCGCCCGGGCACCCGCCCGAGCCGGACGTCCCGACGCACCACACCGACGGGTGCGGTGCTCCGGCGGCAGTCGCCGCCGGGGCACCCGCCGTCGTCCCCCTGCTGTCGACCTGAGGGACAGATCTCACCGTGAGCGAGTACCAGCTCCCCTCCACGCGCCTGCCGCGCCGCACGTGGAAGCAGCGTTTCCGGCAGTGGCGCCTGGAGCGGCCCTTCTGGGGCGGCTTCTGGGCCGTCGTGGCCGGCGTGTGGATCTACGGCATCGCGCGCGCGCCGTTCGCGCTCGTCGTCGTCCAGGGCGTCGCCGGCATCTCGGCGATCATCCTCGGCATCGTCTTCGTCGTGCTCGCGCTCGGCGTGTGGTTCCAGCCGCAGCTGCGGGTTCTCGTCGGGGTGCTGCTCATCGTCCTGTCGATCGCCGCGATCATGCTGACCAACCTCGGCGGTTTCCTCCTCGGCACGCTCCTCGGCCTGCACGCCGGCGCCAGCCTCATCACGGGGCAGCCGCCGGCCGCCGAGGACGAGCACGCCGCCGCGGACGACGACGAGCCGGGCCAGGACGACGACGGGGCGTCCGGCGGGTCCGGCGGTCCCGTCACCGACCTGTTCGCCCCCGAGCCCGGCCGGCACGTCGCCGAGGGGCCGACGACGGCCTTCCCGCCGCTGCCCCCGCGCCGCGACCGGCGCGAGCCCTGGGGCGACACCCTGAGCGCGCGGTCCGCCGCGTCGGCCGGCCTCGGCCGCGGCGCGTGGGCCCGGCACGCCGGCACCGAGCGGTCCGGTCCCTACCGCGGCCGGCGCGGGCCCGGTCCGGTCGTCCGGCTCGGGGCGAGCCTGGGCGTCGGCTCGCTGCTGCTCAGCCCGTTCTTCCCCGCCGTCGCCCTCGGTGCGTCGCAGGCGAACCCGGCGGCGTCGCCCACCGCGGCCCCGCCGCTGCCCACCCCGACCTCGACGCCGACCCCGCGCGGCACCCGCAGGCCCACCGTGCCCCCCACCACGACGCCGACCGCGACGCCCTCCGCGACGCCGACCGGCTCCCCCACCGCCACGCCGACCCGCTCGCCGCGGCCGACCGGCAGCCCGACCGGCAGCCCGACCGCCACGCCGACCGCCAGCCCGACGGTCACGCCGCCGGTGGCGAAGGTCGACTTCCCGGACGGGCCCGTCGTCGAGGGGGTGACGGTCGCGCCGACGCTCACGAAGATCAAGGCCAAGACCCAGCTCCTGACGAATATGGGCTTCAAGGGCCTGCAGCGCCTCCGGACGAAGGACGGAGACGTCGTCGAGACGCTGCTCATCACGGGGGACTCGGCCGTGCTCACCGGCTTGACCGAGACGGTGACGGGCGCCGACGGCGTCACCATGACCATCAAGCCGGCCGGGACGCTGACGCTCAAGGGCAACGTGCGTCTCTACGTGACCAGGGCGATCAGCCCGAACGTCGGGGTCACGTTCGAGGGGGACCCGCCCGGCCTGCCCGTGCCGGCGGGCCTGGAGATCGACTTCGACGTCAACAACCCCGACCTGTGGGACTCGACGGTCGATCAGTCCACGGGGTGGGTCTTCGACGTCCTCGTCCGTGACTCGATCCTGGCGGACATGACGGCCGACATCGTCCTCATCGAGGCCGACCAGCTCATCGGCGGGCCGCTCACCATCGACACGACCCAGGAGTAGCGTCACCCATCGCGCAGCACGAGCCGCCACCCGGTCCCGGGTGGCGGCTCGTGCCGTTCTGCCTACTCCCGCAACGCGACGGCGCCGGTGCCCCGAGGGCACCGGCGCCGTGTGCTGCCGTCCGCGTCGAGCCTACGCCGACGGCACCGCCTGCGCCTGGACGAGCACGGCGTCGTCCGTGTCGCGACGGACCTCGAGGTGCACCCCGTCGTCCTGCACCGCGGTGTGCAGCCACACCGTCGAGGGCAGGAGGACCGGGCGGCGGAACTCGGTCGAGTACGTGAACGCCCCGGGCAGCCGGGCGGCCACGGCGCCGGCCATGGCGGCCGCCGTCCACATGCCGTGGGCGATCGCGCGCGGGAAGCCGAAAGCCCTGGCGGAGAACGCCGCCAGGTGGATCGGGTTCCGGTCGCCGCTCACGGCGCCGTAGCGCCGGCCGAGGTCCGCGCGCAGGCGCCAGCGGGCGCTGCGGTGGAAATCCGGCGGCTCGGCGACGCCCTCGGGGTCGGCCGTGCCGCGCGGCGGCTCCGACGCCGGCTCCGCGGAGGCCTTGCCCAGCGCGAGGTAGGTGCTCGTCTCGGTCCACACCTCGACGCCCGCGACGCTGACGACGGTCACGAGGTCGACGGTGCGTCCCTTGGCGTGCGGCCGGAGGGAGCCGGCGTGCACGCTCACGTCGAGCGGCTCGCCGAGCGCGATGGGTCGGGCCTGGACGACCTCGTTCGTCGTGTGGACGAGCCCCATCGCCGGGAAGGGGAAGTCCCGCCCGGACATGATCCTCAGCTGCATCCCGAACGAGAGCATGTGCGGGTAGAGCACCGGCAGCGTCTCGCCGAAGGGGTGGCCGACGACGCCGCAGTAGGCGGCGACGTGCGAGGCGTCCGGGACGACGTCGCGCATCCGCAGGACGACCTCGGGGAGCGTCCTCGGCCGGCCCGACACCGGGATCGCCGCGCGCGCGTAGCTCGACACGAGCGACGGGGCGGACTGCAGGACCACCTCGCGCGCCGTCCCGGCCGAGAAGGCCGTCGCCGTCCTAGGCACCGATGAGCCCCTGCCCGCACACGCGGACGACGTTACCCGTCAGCCCCGCGGACGCCGGGTCGACGAACCAGGCGGCCGCCTCGGCGACGTCGACGGGCTGGCCGCCCTGGCCGAGCGAGGAGAGCCGTCGGCCGCCCTCGCGGGTCACGAACGGCACCTTGCTCGTCATCTGCGTCTCGATGAAGCCCGGCGCGATCGCGTTGATCGTGACGCCTTGCGCGGCGAGCTGCGGCGCGAGGGCGTCCACCATGCCGATGACGCCGGCCTTGGACGCGGCGTAGTTCGTCTGGCCGACGTTGCCGGCGATGCCCGCGATGGACGAGATGCCGACGACGCGGCCGCCGG
>JBQGCR010000666.1:0-3574 GCA_052038585.1 Kineosporiaceae bacterium | reverse complement strand
CTCCGTGCCGCTGATCCGTCCCGCGTCCCGGTGCACCGCCAGCGCGGCCACGGCCGCCTCGCGGTCGGCGTCGGACAGGCGCAGGCCGGGTGCGTCGTCGTCGGGCACGGCAGGCAGGTCGGACCCCATGCCGCAAGTCTGGCACCGCCCGTCGCCGGGACGACAGTCCTGAAGTCCGGCGGCGCGTCGACCGACAGACAGGGCATGACGACGACGCACCCGTGCGCCGACGCGGGCGCCGCGCTGCCGGCTGACCTCGTCGTGCGGCACGCCCTGACCCGGACGGGGCGCCCCGGCGCGCGGCCCGTCGTGCTCGTGCACGGCTTCGGCTGCGACCAGACCGTCTGGGACCACGTGCGGCCCGCGCTGGAGCCGGAGCACGACGTCCTCGCCTACGACCACGTCGGCTCCGGGAGGTCCGACGCCGCCGCGTACGACGACCGCCGGTACGGCGCGCTCGACGGCTACGTCGACGACCTCGTGACCCTCGTGCGACGCCTCGACCTGCGCGACGCCGTCGTCGTCGCCCACTCGGTCGGGGCGATGATGGCGGCGCTGGCCGCCATCGCCGAGCCGGGGCGGATCACGGGGCTCGTCCTCATCGGCGCGTCCCCCTGCTACGTCGACGACGGGGACTACGAGGGCGGCTTCGCGCGGCAGGACCTCGAGGACCTGCTGTCGGTCATGGACGCCAACTCCCTCGGCTGGGCCCTCGCGCGGGGTCCGCCGGTCATGGGCCGCCCCCACCGCCCGGACCTCGGCGAGGACCTCGGCCGGCGCTTCTGCCGGCTCGACGCCCGGGTCGGGCGGCAGTTCGCCCGCGTGACCTTCCTCGGCGACCTGCGCGAGGAGATGCCGTACGTCGCCGTCCCCACCCTGCTCCTGCAGGCGCAGGACGACGCCGTCGCCCCGCAGACCGTCGGCCGCTGGCTCCACCGGACGATCGCCGGGAGCGAGCTGGCCGTCATGGAGGCGACGGGCCACTGCCCGCACGTCAGCGCCCCCGACGAGACCGCCGACCTCACGCTGGACTTCCTGCGCCGCACCGCCCGTCCCGCCGGGCACGTCCCCGCGCCGCGGACCGACTCACCGCGGGGGTGACCGTGCGGGGCGGGTGGGCGGGGGACGCCTGGGACGAGGCGGCCTGCGGCCTGCTGACGACCGGTGCCGACGGCGTGGTCACCGCGGCCAACGCCACGGTCGCCGGCCTGATCGGGGTGCCGGCCGCCCACCTGGTCGGGCGCCGGCTCGTCGACCTGCTCACCTCCGGGGCGCGGCTGTTCTGGCTCGCGCACTGGGCGCCGTCCCTGGCCCTCGCCGGCGGGCTCACGGGCGTGAGGGTGGACCTCGCCGGGCAGGACGGCCGGCGGCCGGTCGTCCTCGACTGCCGGGTGGGTGCCGGCGGCACGCTGCACGTCGCGGTGGTCGACGCGCGCGGTCGCGACCTCGCCGAGCGCCGGCTCGCCGCCGCCCGGACCGAGGCCGCGACCACCCGCGCCTGGGCCCGGGCCGTGCTCACGGCCACCCCGGACCCCGTGGCCGTCGTCGACGACGAGGGCAGGGTCACCGCGTGGAACCCCGCCGCGCAGCGGGTGCTCGGACGCCCGGCGGACGAGGCCGTCGGCGCCGACCTCGCGCACCTGCTCGCCGGTGGCGACCCCGGGCGGGCCCGACGGCTCCGCGAGCTGCTGCGCGGGCCGCTCGAGGGCCCGGCGCCGAGCCGGGAGCCGGTCGACGTCGTCCGCCGGGACGGCCGCGTGCTCACCGTCGACGCGTGGGTCGGCCGGGCGGCGGACGACGGGCACCTCGTGACGACCGTCCAGCTGCGCGACCGGACGATGTTCGCCGCTCCGGTCGACGCCTCGGACGGGCCGTCCCACGTGCTGGTGCTCGGCATCGACCGGCACGGGGTCTACGACGTCGTGGAGGGCAGCGGCCAGGCGGTCGCCGGTGCCGGCGCGGCGGGTCTCGTCGGCCGGCACGTCGACGAGGTGCTCGCCGACCAGCCGGAGGCCCTCGACGCGGTGCGCCGGGCCCTGGCGGGCGAGGCCTTCACGGTCGCGACCCGCTTCGCCGGCCGGGACTGGGACGTCGCCTACCGTCCCCGGCGCGGCGGCGGGGGGACCCCCGCGGGAGCGACCGTCGTGGCCACCGACGTCACCGCGCACCGGAGCATGAGCGCCGAGCTCGAGCTGCGCACGCGCACCGACCCGCTCACAGGGCTCGCCAACCGTGTCGGCCTGCAGGCGGCGCTGGCCGCCGCGACGACCCGACCCGCCCGCGCGGCGGTGCTCTTCCTCGACCTCGACGGCTTCAAGGACGTCAACGACTCCCTCGGGCACGCCGTCGGCGACGAGGTGCTCGTCGAGGTCGCCCGCCGGCTCGTCGCCGGTGCGCCGGTCGGGGCGACCGTCGCCCGGCACGGCGGCGACGAGTTCGTCGTCGTGCTCGGGCCGGAGGTGCCCGACCAGCCCGACCTCGCCGCGCGCCGGCTGCTGCGCCGGCTCGCCGCGCCGCTCGTCCTGACGACGGGCGCCCGGCTCGCCGTCCGGGCGAGCGTCGGCATCAGCCGCAGACCGGAGGACGCCGCGGGCGCCGAGGAGCTGCTCGCCCACGCCGACGCCGCGATGTACCGGGCCAAGGCCGGCCGCTGCGAGGTGGCCACCTACGACGCCGCGAAGGACGACGCGAGCGACCGCCTCCTGCTCCTCGACCGGCTGCGCCTCGCGCTCGACGAGGGCGGTCTCGACGTGCACTACCAACCGGTCGTCCGCCTCGGCGACGGCCGCGTCACCTCGGCCGAGGCCCTCGTCCGGTGGACCGACGACGTGCTCGGCGTCGTCTCGCCCGCCCGGCTCGTCGAGGTCGCGGAGTCCGGCCGGCTCGTCGACGCCCTGGGCCGCCACGTCCTCGACCGGGCCTGCGCCGACCTCGCCCGCTGGGACGCCGCCGGGGTGCGGCTCGACCGGGTCGCGGTCAACGTCTCACCGCTGCAGCGGACCGACGGCCGGCTGCCCGCGCACGTGGCGGCGAGCCTCGCCCGGCACGGGATCGGTGCCGACCGGCTCGTGCTGGAGCTCACGGAGTCGGCCGTCGTCGGACTCGACGACGGAGGCCTGGGCGACCTGCGCCGCCTGCGCGCCCAGGGAGTCCGCGTGGCGCTCGACGACTTCGGGACGGGGACGTCCTCGCTGGCGCGGCTGCGCGACCTGCCGGTCGACGTCGTCAAGGTCGACCGGTCGTTCGTCGAGGGCCTGCCCGCGCCCGTGCCGCTCGCGCTCGTGCGAGCCGTCGTCGGCGTCGCGGCCGCGCTGGGGTTGGAGACGGTCGCCGAGGGCGTCGAGACGCGTGCGCAGGCGGACTGCGTCCGGGCGGCCGGGTGCACGTCCGGACAGGGCTGGCTCTACGGCCGGCCCGTGCCGGCCGACAGGCTGAGCGTCCAGAAGCTGTTGTGCGGGCTCGCGACGTAGTCGCCGAACGGCTCGGCCGGGACGAAGCCGTGCGCCTGGTACAGGGCCCGCGCCGCGGCGAAGTGCGGCTGGGTGCCGGTCTCCAGGCTGACCCGGGTGAGGCC
>JBQGCR010000665.1:0-3225 GCA_052038585.1 Kineosporiaceae bacterium | reverse complement strand
GAGGACGGTCGAGTGGACGTGGACGACGAGCTTGGCGTCGTCGACGCCCTGGACGCCCTCGGCGAGGCCCTGGACGAGCCGGACCGGGTCGACGGCGCAGCGCAGGTTCGCCAGGTGCGCGCCGACGACGAACTGGCCGCGCCGCCACCGGGGCCGCTCCTGCCGCATGCGGACGAAGTCGACGACGTGCGGGTGCGGGATGACGGTCGCCTCGACGTCCCAGCGGCGGCGCGCCTCCTCGGCGGCCGACGGCGTGAGGGTGAAGACCGCGTCCGCCTGCGGCACGAGCGTGTCGAGCCGCTCGCCGTGCGCGGCGTCGTCGCGGCCGTCGGGGTCGGACAGGTGGTAGAGCGTCGTCACGAGCGGGCGGCCGGACCGCCGGGTGCTCCCGATCGCCGAGGTGAGGTCGGCGACCGTCTGCCGCGGGCTCACGCCGTGGACGTGGACGACGTCGACCGAGGCGGCGTTCGCGTCGAGCCAGCGCGCGTCGAACGCGGACGGCCGGTGGCTCGGCGAGCCCTGGGGCGTGACCGTCGGGCGGTGGACGCCGTCGACACCCTCGGGGTGGCACAGGTGACGGGCGTACAGGCCCTTGCCGGGCAGGGTCGCGACGGAGATGACCTCGCGGCCCTCCCACTCGGGCGAGGCCCGACGGCGACGGCGTCGTGACGGCGACATAGGGGCCCTCTCGATCTGCGGACAGCGTCTCGCCGGTGTACGTGCCCACGCGGCGCGGATCGGAAACCCCGAAGCGGGGTAGAGGACAGGTGTCCCGCCGTCCGCCCGGCTCGTCCGGGTCCCCACCCTCCAGGAGGACCACGTGCCTGCCACCGCCCGAGAGTTCGGGGACGAGCTGCTGCGCAGGCTGCTCGAGCACGCCGCCCACGCCATGCCGGGCATGCTCGGTGCGGGACTCGTCCTCGCGGCGCCCGCGCCGCTGGGCCGCACCCGCTCGGTGGCCGGCGAGCCCGAGCGCACCGACGGCGAGCCGACGTTCCGGGTGGCCGCCTCGGTCGGGGTGGCCGGCGAGCTCGACGCGGCCCAGCTCGAGGCCGGCAAGGGGCCCCTCGTCGACGTCCTCGAGTCCGGCGCCGTCGTCGCCGGCGAGGTGACCTTCCCCGACCGGGACGACGTCCGCGGTGCCGTCATCACCTCGGGCGAGTGGGGCGAGGACCAGCCCGTCGTCCTCACGACGTACTTCGACGCCCCGCCGGACGCCGACCGGACCGGCAACGTCGACCACTGGGAGGCCCTGCTCTCGCAGGCGCTCGCGGTCGTCGAGTACTGCGCCGGTGAGGAGGTTCGCGCCGAGCAGATGCTGCAGATGACGCAGTACCGCAGAGTGGTCGAGCAGGCCAAGGGGGCGATCATGGCGGTGACGGCGACGGACGCGCAGGCGGCGTTCACGATCCTGTCGCGGGCGAGCCAGCACTTCAACGTCCGGCTCCGCACGCTCGCCGTCGCGCTCGTCGAGCTCGTCGGCGACGGCGAGATCGAGCACCCCGAGGACCCGGCGGTCATCGTCCGCCCGGCCGACCGCGACCGCCAGGTCGCCCAGCAGGTCTGGCAGGCGCTCACCGCCGGCACCCGGTTCGGGGTCGCCGACCAGGCGGGTTCGTGAGCCGGCTGCGCAAGGTCTCCTGCGACGGGCCGGGCCTGCAGCGCCGCCGCCGCGGGTCGTCCTTCCAGTACCTCGACGCCGACGGCCGGCCGGTCCGCGACCCCGAGGTCGTCCAGCGGATCAAGGACCTCGTCATCCCGCCCGCCTGGCAGGACGTGTGGATCTGCCCGATGCCCAACGGCCACCTCCAGGCCGTCGGCACCGACGCCAAGGGCCGGCGGCAGTACCTCTACCACCCCGACTGGCGCACCCGGCGCGACGAGGAGAAGCACCGCCGCGTGCTCCTCGTCGCGCGCCGCCTGCCCGCCGCCCGGGAGCAGGTCGTCGAGCACCTGTCGGGCCGCGGGCTGACCCGCGAGCGGGTGCTCGCGTGCGCGTTCCGGCTGCTCGACCTCGGCTTCTTCCGGGTCGGCGGCGAGGACTACGCCGAGGAGAACGGCACCTTCGGGCTGTCGACGCTGCGCCGCGAGCACGTCAAGGTCCGCGCCGGGGACGCGCTGACCTTCGCCTACACCGGCAAGCACGGCGTCCAGCGCGAGATCACACTGCACGACAAGGACTCCCACGACGTCGTCGCCGCCCTCGCCCGCCGCCCGCACGCCCACGAGCACCTCTTCGGCTGGCGCTCCCCGGCCTCCCCGGGGGGCTGGCACGACATGACCGCCGCCGACGTTAACGAGTACGTCAAGGACCTCCTCGGGGACGCCACGGCGAAGGACTTCCGCACGTGGCACGCCACGGTGCTCGCCGCCGTCGCGCTCGCCGTGTCCACTCAGACGATCGCCAGCCCGCACGCCCGCAAGCGCGCCGTCGCCCGGGCCATGCGCGAGGTGAGCACCTACCTCGGCAACACGCCGGCCGTGTGCAAGGCGTCCTACGTCGACCCGCGGGTCGTCGACCTCTTCCACGACGGGCGCACGATCGAGAAGGCCCTCTCGGCCGTCGGGGCGGAGCCCGCGGCGCACGGCGCCGTCGAGGAGGCCGTCCTGCGGCTGCGCGCCTCCTAGCGGGGACCGACCCGGCCGGTGGGCTGACAGGATGGGGCGATGACGCGGCACAGGGTGGTGGGCGCGGGCGTCCCGCTCCTGGTCGGGGCGCTCGTCCTCGGCCTGGACCTGCTCGAGGGCCCGCGCACCCAGTTCGTCGGGCTGCTCGTCGCCGTCCCCTTCTTCGCCGCGGCGCTCGTCGGCCCGCGCCTCGTCGCCGCGGTCGGGGCGGTCACGCTCGCCGCGGCGTTCGGCGTCGGCTTCCTCCAGAGGGTCTCCGCCGAGGACGACGCCCCGCACGCGGGCCTGTCCGGCCCTCAGCTCGTCCGGCTCGCGTTCATCGCCGGCGCCGTCGCCATGGCCGTCGGCGTCTCGGCGGTGCGGCTGCGCCGCGAGGAGCGGATCCGGCGGCTCAGCTCGGTGGCGGCCGCGGCCCAGCTGGCGATCCTGCGCCCGATCGACCCCGTCGTCGGGTCGGTCCGCTGCGCCGTCCGCTACCGGGCGGCCGACGAGGAGGCCCAGCTCGGCGGCGACCTCGTCGAGCTGCTCGCCGTCGGGGACGGCGTGCGCGGCATCGTCGGCGACGTCCGCGGCAAGGGCCTGGACGGCGTCCGGCTC
>JBQGCR010000664.1:0-8141 GCA_052038585.1 Kineosporiaceae bacterium | reverse complement strand
AGCAGGGCGGCGGTGGCCCCGGCGCCGAGCAGGGCGGCGAGGACACGGCGGGCATGCCGGACGAGTCTGGACACGCGCCTGCCTCGGCATCCCCGGGCCTGTCCTTGAGCACCGCGTGCAGCGTCGGCCGCGCACCGGCATGCTGGCGCCGTGGAGTTCGACGCGCTCGTCGAGCCCCTCTTCTGGGGCCGCAACCGGTACACGGTCGTCCGGCTGCCCGACGAGCTCGTCGTCGAGGCCGCCCGGGCCGGGACCCGGCGCGTGGCCGGCGACATCGACGGCGTCCCGGTCAACGTCGCGATCACGAAGGCGCCGGTGGTCGACGGCGCCTTCCTCTACGCGGGGGCCGCCCTGCTGCGCCGGCTCGGCGTCGACGTCGGCGAGCCGGTGACCTGCCGGCTGGAGCCGGCGGACCCCGACGACGTCCCCGTGCCCGACGACGTCGCCGAGGCGCTCGAGGACGCCGGCCGGCGCGACGCGTGGGAGGCGCTGACCCCGGCCACCCGCCGCCGCAGGCTCGTGCCCGTGGACGCCGCCCGGAGCGCGCCCACCCGTGCGCGCCGCGTCGCCGAGCTCGTCGCCGGGCTGGGCTGACCGACGGACGAGGCTGACCGACCGACCGGCCCGTGTGGTTGCCTGGGCCCATGCGGATCGGATGCGTCGGCGGGCGGCTCGCGGTCGCCCACGCCGGGGGATGGGTCGACGTCGAGCGGCTGAGCGCCGGACGCTTCGGCGCGGACCCGCAGGCGGCGTGGGAGCGGTGGGACGAGCTCGCCGCGTGGTCTGCCGGCGCGCTCGCCGGTGACGTCCCGGCGGGTGCGGCGGCCGACGGGCCGCTCGGCACCCCGGTGCCCGCGCCGCGCCAGGTCGTCGCGATCGGCCTGAACTACCGCGACCACGCGGCCGAGACCGGCCTGGGCCTGCCCGAGCACCCGGTCGTCTTCACCAAGTTCCCCTCCTCGCTCACCGGGCCGGGCGCCACCGTCGTCCTGCCGAGCGACGGGATCGACTGGGAGGTCGAGCTCGTCGTCGTCATCGGCCGGGCCGCGCACCGGGTGCCCGTCGAGCGGGCGTGGGACCACGTCGCCGGGCTCACCGTCGGCCAGGACCTGTCGTGGCGCGAGGTGCAGAACCGCGGCCCGGCGCCGCAGTTCTCGCTCGCGAAGTCCTACCCGGGCTTCTCGCCCGTGGGACCGGTCGTCGTCACTCCCGACGAGCTGCCCGACCGGGACGACCTGCGGATCTCCTGCGCGCTCGACGGCGAGGTGCTCCAGGACGGCCGCACGGGCGACATGGTCTTCCCCGTCGCCGAGCTCGTGAGCCGGCTCTCGCAGGTGCTCACCCTTTTCCCCGGCGACCTCGTCTTCACCGGCACTCCCGCAGGTGTCGGCACGGGCCGGACCCCGCGGCGCTATCTCGTCCCCGGCGAGCTCGTGAGCACCGTCGAGGGCATCGGCGACCTCTGCGTCACCCTCGTCGCGGCGACGTAGCGCCGGGCTCGGCGGGCGCCGGCGCGCCGCGCGCGCCAGGCTGGGGCCGTGGACGGACTGCAGGACGACGACGACGCCCGCTGGGCCGTCCTCGAGCGCTACCGGCGGATCATGGACGAGCACGGCTGGGCGATCGTCGCCGTCGAGCCGGACGCCGCCGACCCGGCCGGGAGCTTCACCTACACGGTGGGACTGAGCAAGGCGGGCGCCCCCGAGCTCGTCGTCACCGGCATGCCGGCGGAGTCCGGGGCGGCCCTCCTCGGGGACCTCGCGGCTCGGCTCTGGTCGGGGGAGCGGCTCGGCACCGGGCGCGACGTCGGGCACGTGGCCCGGGGCGTGCTCGTCCGGCTGGTGCCGGTCGAGCCCGGTCGCAGCCGCGAGCGGCTCGCCGTCGCCCACGAGTTCTTCGACGCGCCGGACCACGAGGTGGAGGCGCTGCAGGTCGTCTGGCGCGACGCCGCCGGGCGGTGGCCGTGGCACGACCCGGCCGTCGCGGCGCGCCAGCCGCTGCTCTGAGCCGGCCGGCGGCCCCGGGTCAGGACACCGCCTCCCGCGCCGGCCCGGCCGCGGAGGAGCGGTCGGCGCGGCCGAAGGCGCGCAGCCCGCGCTCGAGGTCGCGGCGGGCGGTCGGGGTCAGCGTCGCGAGCACCCCGGCGAGCCGCTCCCGGCGGTGCGCGGAGATCGAGTCGAGCACCTGCTCGCCCGAGCCGGTCAGGCTCAGCAGGTGGAAGCGCCGGTTCGCCGGGTCGGGACGGCGCGAGACGTGCCCGGCCGCGACGAGCCGGTCGCAGATGCGGGTCGCGGACGACGGCAGGAGCCCGACCTCCTGGGCGAGATCGGTGAGGCTCGGGCTGCCGAGCGCCTCGACGGCGGCGAGCACGCGGATCTGGGTGAGCGACAGCCGCTCCGGCAGGTCCGGCGGCAGCTCGGACCAGGCGGCGACGAACGCCTCGCCGGCGGCGGCGAGCCGGTCCGCGGCGTCGCGCTCGTCGGTCACGCCGCCAGGATGCCACGCCCGGTGCGGACCGGCGCGCCGGGCGACCTCGACGTTTGACAGCAGGCAAGCGTCCCAGCAGCATCCGGGACGTGACCTCCCCGACGACCGGCCGCACCGCCCTCCTGCTGGCCCGCTGCGCGCCGGACGAGGTCGACGCCGTCGCCGTCGGTGCGGTCGAGGCGGCGTTGCCGGGCGCGCGGGCGCGGCTGCTGCTCGTCGACCACCGGCAGGAGGAGCTGCGGGCCGTCGACGACGCCGACGGCGCGGACCCCTTGGCCGTCGACGGCTCGGTGCAGGGCCGCTGCTGGGCCGCCCAGCGCCCGCAGCGTCCGGACGGGCGCTCGCTCGTCGTCCCGGTGACGTTGCGCGGCAACCGGATCGGCGTGCTCGACGTCACGGCCGAGGACGCCCTGCCGGACGGCGCCGACGACGTCGTCCTCGCCGTCGCGGACCTGCTCGCCCCGGCACTGGCCGCCGCCGCCCGCGTCACCGACCGGTACACCCGCGCCCGGCGCGGGAGGTCCCTGTCGCTGGCCTCGGAGCTGCAGTGGGAGCTCGTGCCGGGGACCGCGCTGCGGACCCCGGGCTGCCACGTCGCGGCGCACCTCGAACCGGCCTACACGGTCGCGGGCGACACGTGGGACTGGGCCGCGCACGGCGCCGGGGTCATGGCGATGGTCGTCGACGGCGACGGGAGGGGCGTGGGGGCGACGTCGAACGCCGTGCTCGCCACCGCCGCCGTGCGCAACGCCCGTCGTGAGGGGGCCGACCTCGCCGGGGCGGCGCGCCTGGCCGACCCGGCGCGGCACGCCCGCCCGGACGGGGACACCACGGCCTCGGCGCTGCTCGTCGCCTGCGACCCCGACGCGGGCCGGCTCGACCTGCTCAGCGCCGGCGACACCACGGTGTGGGCCGGGCCGAGGGAGCGCCTCGTCCCGCTCGACCTGCCGCGCCAGCCGCCGCTCGGCGCCGAGGACGAGTACCCCTACACGGCGACGTCGGTCGCGGTCCGGCCGGGCGACCGGGTGGTCCTCGCGAGCGACGGGCTGACGGCCGCGGGCGTCGGCGGGCGGCGGTTCGGCGACGGGTTCGCCGCTCTCGCAGCGGATCTGCGCCTGCTCGACGCGCGCGAGCTGACCCGCGTCGTCATCCGGGAGCTGCGCCGGTCCCAGGGCTCGCGGCGCCTGGACGACGACGCCGTCGTCGTCTGCCTCGACGTCAGTCGTCGCGCGAGACGCGCAGGACGGTGACGTCGTCCGCCCCGCCGCCGGGGGCGGCCTGGTCGACCAGGGTGCGGGTGTCCCGGGTGCGGGCCACGGCCTGGCACAGCCGGGCGATGCCGTCGTCGAGGCCGGCGCCCCGGCGCTCGACGAGGCCGTCGGTGAACAGGACGAGGCACTCGCCGGCGGCGAGGTCGACCTCCTGGACCGCGGGCTCGGCGAGGCCGAGGCCGAGCGGCGGGCTCGGGTCCACGGGCACGACCGTCCCCGCGCCGCCGGCGGGGGCGCGGACCGGGGCGGGGTGGCCGACGGACAGCAGCTCGCAGCGCCCGGTGCCGGGCCGGACCGTGAGCAGGAGCAGCGTCGCCATCTGGTCGGGCAGCAGGCGCTGGACGAGGGTGTCGAGGGAGCGCACGGCGTCGGCCGGCTCCTGGCCGAGGGCGAGGAAGGCCCGGACGGCCATGCGGAGCTGGGCCATCGCCGACGCGGCGTCCAGGCCGTGCCCGGCGACGTCGCCGACGACGTAGCAGCACCGGCCGTCGGGCAGCTCGACGGCGTCGTACCAGTCGCCGCCGACCCGGCCACCGGCGGCTGGGACGTACGTCGCCTGCGCCGTCCAGCCCTGGGGGCGCGGGAGCGACTGCAGCAGAAGGCTTTCCTGGAGCACCTCCGCGGCCTGCATCTCGCGCCGGGCGCGGGCGTAGAGGGTCTCCAGGACGAGCGCGCGCAGCCGGAGCGCGGCGTCGACCTGCTCGGCCTCCCACGGCAGGCTCCGGTCGGCGACGACCTGCGTCCACTGGGCGAAGCTCTCGCGCGGCCCGAGCCGGCGCCGCCCGCTCGCCTCGGTGACGACGACCTTCTCGCCCGGGTCGCCCGCCCAGTCGACCCGGCGGCGCTGCTCGTCGCGGAACCAGACGATCGCCTGGCCGTCGGGGAGCACGGCGGCCAGCGCGCCGGTGACGTCCTCGAGCCCGGCGAACGCCGGCTCGTCGGCGGCGGCCTGGGCGTGGACCACCTCGCGGTCCTCCGTCCGCAGCCGGCGCACGAGCGTGGTGAGCACGTCGTCGGCCGGCGTCCGGCCGCGCGTGGCGAGCCGGCCCTCGGCGACGACGGCGACGCCGTCGGCCGGGACGAGCCCGGCCAGCGCGTCGTCGACGACGAGGACGTCGGCGACGTCGCGGCGGTGGTCGGCGAGCCGCTGGGCCACCTCGACGAGCACCTTCTCGCCGGCCAGCGCGCGGGCGAGCCGCTCCTCGCGCTCGCGGTCGACGAGCCGCAGCGACAGCGCGGACCCGAGGAACTCGGCGGCGGCGCGGACGCCGTAGGGCGGCAGGTGCGGCCCGCTGTAGTGGTGGCAGGCGACCAGGCCCCACAGCCGGTCGTCCTTGAGCAGGGACACCGACATCGAGGCCTCGACGCCCATGTTCGACAGGTACTCCAGGTGCACGGGGGAGACGCTGCGCAGGGTCGACAGCGACAGGTCGAGGACGTCGTCGTCCCGCGTCGCGAGCAGCGGCACGGGGCGGTAGCGGACGTCGGGGATGGCGCGCAACCAGTTGCGCTCGTAGAGGCGTCGCGCCTGCTCGGGGATGTCGGTGGCCGGGTAGTGCAGGCCGAGGAACGGCTCGAGGTCCTCGCGCCGGGCCTCGGCGACGACCTCGCCGTTCCAGTCCGGGTCGAAGCGGTAGAGCATGACGCGGTCGAAGCCGGTGAGCTCGCGGACGACCCGCACGGTGACCCGGTACAGGTCGCCGAGCTCGGCGGTGCGGTTGAGCTCGGCGACGGCGTCGCGGACCGCCTGGTAGGTGTTCGGGAACGAGAAGGGGCGCACCCCCTCGGCCGGCTCGAGCTCGACGACGACGAGGGCGTCGTCGCGACCCTCGGGCCGGTGCAGGACGGCGTCGACGACGACGTCGCCCTGCGGCGTCGGCAGCTCGAGGTGCACCGGGTTGCGCGCGCGCAGGTCGGTGAAGACCTCGACGTGGTGGCGCAGCGTCGTCACGGCCTCCGGCGGCAGCGCCGCCGTGAGCGGCGCGCCGGGGACGGCTCCGGGGGCGATGTCGAGCAGGTTCGCCGAGACGTGCCGGATCGTGCCGTCGCGGGCGTCGACCCCGAGCAGCCAGCCGTGCGGCTGGACCGCGCCGGGCACGTGGATCGGCTCGTTGGCGCAGTCCTCCCAGCCCGGGTCCGCGTCCTGCGGGCCCCGGACGACCGGGGCGCTCACCGGCCGGCTCCCGCACCCGCCCGGGTGTCGGCGACGCACCAGGCCGCGAGCGCCTCGAACGTCGTCACCGCCCCTTGCGTGACGGGCGCGAGGTCGCCGCGGCGCACCTGCGCGTCGATGACGTCGAGCAGCGCGGTCCAGCGCGGGCCCGTGCCGTCGCCGTAGGGGCGCAGGCAGCGCAGGCTCCGGCCGAGCGCGGCGAGCTCGGGCCGGGCGCTCAGGGCGCGGTGGACCACCGCGCCGCCGAGGGTCGAGCCCTCCATGACGTAGAGGCGGCCGAGGGCGTGCGCCGTCGTCGGCACCGGGGGCAGCCCGGCGGGGCGGTCGGCGGGGACGGCGCCGCAAAGCTCGCGGGCGCACTCCAGGTGGGTCGCCGCCCGGCGGCGCGTGTCCCAGCCGACCGTCGCGGCGTCCCGCGGCGCGCGGCGCGCCCACACGTCGAGGTCCGCCTCGGCGTGCACCCAGAAGCCGGCGAGCAGGCCGACCGCGCGGGCGACCGTCGCGGCGTCCGAGCGCGGGGCCAGAAGGGCCAGGGCGTCCTCGACGCGGGTGTGCGCGTCGGCGGTCTCGGCCCGCAGGTGCGTCAGCCACGCGCGGTGCGACGGCGCCACACCAACCCCTTCCCGCCGGGCCGACACTTGACCCAGGACAAGTGCGACCATAGCCGCCCGGCGCCGCCCGCGCCACCCGGGCTCGGGTTCACCGACGACCGGCCCACGGGCCAGGCCGCCTGCGTCATGACGACGACGGTGCCGCCGTCCGCTGCGGCCGGCTGACCCCGGTCCCCACCCGCGCGGGACCGAGGTGCAGGTACAGCACGGCCGTGTCGTCCTCCCTCGGGCGGCCGTCGGTCAGGGCCGCCATGAGCAGGCTCGCGCGGCCCCCGGCCGGGGTGGCCGGCAGCCGGCGCGCGACCTCGGCGAGCCGGGCCAGGCCGTCGTCGAGGTCGCGGTCGCGCCGCTCGACGAGGCCGTCGGTGTACCAGACGAGGTGGGCGTCGGCCGCGACCTCGACCTCGGCCCAGGAGCGGCCGCCGGCGACCACCCCGAGGGGGGTGCTCCGGCCGCCGTCGAGGTAGGTCACGGCGTCCGCCGTGACGAGCAGCGGCGGCAGGTGCCCGGCGCACGCATAGCGCAGCACGCGGGTCGCGGGGTGGTAGTCCGCGTAGGCGACCGTCGTGTTCTCGCAGCCCTCGACCTCCGCGGCGACGGCGTCGAGCGTCGCCAGCACCTCGCCCGGCGTCCGCGCGAGCCGCGCGGCCGTGCGGAGCCGGTGCTGGAGCCGGCTCATCGTCACCGCGGCGTGGAGGTCGTGCCCGACGACGTCGCCGACGACGATCCCGATCCGGTCGCCCGGCAGCGTGAAGACGTCGTACCAGTCGCCGCCGACGTCGTGCCCGGCCTCGGCCGGACGGTAGGCCGTCTCGACGGCGACCCCGGGGACGTCGACGTCGACGACCGGCAGGAGCGCCTGCTGGAGCTGGTGGGCGGCGCGCCGTTCGGCCTCGTAGAGACCGGCGCGCTGGAGCGCCTGACCGGTGAGGTCGGCGAGGGTCTGCGCGAGCGAGGTCGTCTCCTCGTCCGGGGCGCCCTCGGCGGCGAAGCCGAAGGCCAGGGCCGCGTGGCTGCGGCCCGACACCTGCACGGGGACGGCGAGGATGCTGCCGACGCCGCTGCCCTCGACGCTGTCGAGGACCTCGGGGAAGCGCTCGGCGATCTCGGCGCGCGAGGCGAGGACGACCGGGCGACCGCTCGACGCGGCGAGCGTCACCGGCGTCCGGTCCGCGTGCGCGTGCGGGACGCTGGCGTACCGGGCGGCCGCCTGCGCCGGCACCGTGGCCGTCGGCCGGGTGCGCCAGCCGGACGACGCCGGCTCCCGGACGGCGACGACGCCGGCCGGGGACACCAACCGGATGCCCTGCTCGAGGAGGACCCGCTCGATCTCCTCGGTCGTCGCGGCGGTCGCGATCCCGGCCGTCACCCGCTGGAGGGCGTGCAGGTCCGCGGCAAGGCGTCGCTGCCGCTCGTAGAGCCGGGCGTTGTCGACCGCGCGGCCGGCCCGGTCGGCGACCTCCTGGGCCAGGCGCAGGTCGTCCTCGCCCAGGGTCCGCGGGCCGGGCCGGGCGGCGGCGAGCCCGAGGACGGCGGGCACCACGCCGCGGGCGCGCCGCGGGCCGACGACGGCGCCGGCACCCAGCTCGCCGGCGCCCC
>JBQGCR010000663.1:0-1545 GCA_052038585.1 Kineosporiaceae bacterium | reverse complement strand
CGGCACGCCGGCGACGACGACGCCGGCGCCCGCCGGCGGCGGCGTGGGCGCCGTCCGCGCGGCGCTCGCCGCGCTGCGCGAGGTCGTCCTCGAGCTGATCATCGCGATGGTCCTGTCGCTGGTCATCAAGACCTTCTTCGTCCAGGCGTTCTACATCCCGTCGGCGTCGATGGAGAACACGCTGATCGTCGGCGACCGGGTGCTCGTCAACAAGCTCTCCCCGGGCCCGCTGGACCTGCGCCGCGGCGACATCGTCGTCTTCAAGGACCCCGGCGGCTGGCTCGACCCGCCCGTCGAGGTCGAGGAGGGCCCGGTCCGGACCGCGGTCCGCGAGGGGCTGACCTTCGTCGGGCTCCTGCCGTCGGACTCCGGCGAGCACCTCATCAAGCGCGTCATCGGCCTGCCGGGCGACACCGTCGCCCGCGGCGCCGACGGCCGGCTCACCGTCAACGGCGCGCCGGTCGACGAGCCGTACGTCTTCCCGGGCGACGAGCCGAGCGCCGAGGAGTTCACCGTGACGGTGCCCGCCGGGCGCCTGTGGGTCATGGGCGACCACCGCAGCGTGTCGCAGGACTCCCGCTTCCACCGCGACCTCGCCGACGGGACGGTGCCGGTCGGCAACGTCGTCGGCGAGGCGTTCGTCGTCGTCTGGCCGCTCGACCGCTCCGGGCTGCTGCGCAACCCGAGCGACGTCTTCGCGGACGTGCCCGCGAGGTGACGTCCGGGTCCGTCGCCCCCTCGCTGCGCCACGAGCGGGCCATCCTGCGCGAGGGCCACACCCTCCTCGCCGCGATGGACGAGGTGGGTCGCGGCGCGCTGGCCGGGCCCGTGTCGGTCGGCGTCGTCCTCGTCGACGCGGCGACCCGCACGGCGCCGCAGGGCGTGCGCGACTCCAAGCTCCTGCAGCCGCCGGCCCGGCAGGCCCTCGTGCCCCGGATCCGCCGGTGGGCCGTCGGCTGCGCCGTCGGGCACGCCGAGCCGGACGAGATCGTCGCCTTCGGCCTCATCGCGGCCCTGCGCCTGGCCGGGCGCAGGGCGCTCGCGGCGCTGCCCGCCGAGCCGGACTGCGTGCTCCTCGACGGCAACCACGACTGGATCAGCGTCCCGGCCGAGCAGGGCGAGCTCTTCGCCGTGGCGCCGGCCCGGCCGGTGCCGGTGCTGCCGACCCTGTGCGCGCCCGTCGTCCGGACCCGGATCAAGGCCGACCTGCGCTGCGCGGCCGTGGCCGCCGCGAGCGTCCTGGCCAAGGTCGAGCGGGACGCCATGATGGTCGAGCGGGCCCGGGCGCACCCGGGGTACGGGTGGGAGCTCAACAAGGGCTACGCGGCCCCCGAGCACTCCGCCGCGCTGCGCCGGCTCGGTCCCTGCGAGCAGCACCGGCGGTCCTGGAGCCTGCCGGGCACGCAGCCGACGGGGGAGCACGACGACGCCGGTGCCGTCGCGCCGCGGACGGCGGCGCCGGGGCACGGTGCCAGAATGGACCAGGACGTGACGACGACGAGCGGGACGGTATGAGCGCCGAGGACCTCGAGAACTACGAGACCG
>JBQGCR010000662.1:0-3158 GCA_052038585.1 Kineosporiaceae bacterium | reverse complement strand
AGTCCTCCCAGACGTACTCCCCGTCGGGGATCTTCGCGAGGATCTCGCGCTGGTACGTGCGGGTCGTCCGGTCGAGGATCGCCTGGAACGCGGCCTCGACCGGCCCGCGGCCGTACCGGTCGAACAGCTCGGCGAGGCGCTGGCTGCCGGCCAGGCACGCCGAGCACTCGGCGTCGAGGTCGGCCGCCAGCGAGTCGGGCATCCGGCTGTTGCGCGTCATGATCCGCAGCGCCGCCTGGTTCGGGACACCGGCGTCCCACAGCCGGATCGGCGGCACCATGAGCCCTTCCTCGAACACCGTCGTCGCCCCGCTCGGCATCGAGCCGGGGCACGCGCCGCCGATGTCGTCGTGGTGGCCGAAGGCCTGGACGAAGGCGACGACCTGGGGCCCTGAGCCGTCGTCGTGGAACACCGGCACGGTGACGCACAGGTCCGGCAGGTGGCCGATCCCGCCCTCGGACTCGTAGACGTCGTTGTGGAAGAACACGTCCCCGGGTCGCATCGTGTCGAGCGGGAAGTCCCGGGCGACGGGGTGGACGAGGGCCGAGTACGACCGGCCGGTGAGCTTGCGCAGCCGCCGGTCGTGGATGCCGGCCCGGAAGTCGTGCGCGTCCCGGATCATCGGCGAGCGCGACGTGCGGCCGATCGCCGTCTCGACCTCCTTCTCCACCGACGCGAGGGTGCCCTCGACGATCTCGACGAGCACGGGGTCGACGTCGTCCGTCGTCACCGCGGGCGCTGCGGCAGAGGCGGTCCCCAGCGCCTCCACCCGGGTGAGGACGAGGTTGCCGTAGGGGTCGACGGCGGCGGCGAAGCCGGGGTGCAGCGGCACCGTCGAGCCGTACTCCTCGACGACGGCGGGGCCGTGGACGACGTCGCCCGGCTGGAGGTCGGCGCGCCGGTAGACCGGGGCGTCGTCGTGCGCCTCCTCCTCGAAGACGACGCGCCGCCGGGAGGCCGGCACCGGCTGGGCCGGGGCGTCCGCAGCCCGCTCCCGGGGGCGCAGGTCCGGCCGCGTGATCGGCCCGATCCCCGTGGCGCGCAGGTTGACCCACTCGACGGCCTGGTCGGCGCGGCCGGCGAAGGAGTACCCGTACAGGGCCTCGTGGGCGCTGTGGAAGGCGGCGACGACGGCGTCGGCCCAGGCGCGGTCGGGTACCGCGCCGTCGAGGTCCGGCGCCTCGACGCGCACCTCGAACGCCTGCCCGGCGTAGCGCAGGTCGGCCGAGAGCCGCACCTGCCCGCGGCCGGCGTAGCCCTCGGCGGCGAGCCGGTCCCGGGCCTCGGCGAGCAGGTCGGCGACGAGGGCGCCCACCCGGTCGAGGTCGAGCGCGTCGTCCCGGGCGACCGCGGTGCGGACGTGGTCGGTCCGGACGTCGACGGTGAGCAGCCCGAACGCGGAGACGTTGCCCGGGTCCGGCGGGACGACGACGCCCGCGAGGCCGAGCACGTCGACGAGCCGGCAGGCGAGCAGCGAGCCGGACCCGCCGAAGGTCACGAGCATGAAGTCCCGGACGTCGAGCCCGCGCTGGACGCTGATCTGCCGCAACGCGTTCGCCTGGTTCCAGGCGGAGATCTCGAGCACCCCGCGGGCGCACTCCTCGACGCTCAGGCCGAGCTTGGCGCCGAGCGCCTCGAGGCCCTCGCGGGCGGCGTCGACCGAGAGCGGGATCTCCCCGCCGAGCAGGTGCGCCGGGATGCGGCCGAGCACGAGGTGGGCGTCGGTGATCGTCGGCTCGGTGCCGCCCTTGAGGTAGCACAGGGGGCCGGGATCGGCTCCGGCGGAACGGGGCCCGACCTTGAGCGAGCCCTCCGGGCTGATCCAGGCGACCGAGCCGCCGCCGGCGCCGACGGTGACGACGTCGATCATCGGGATCCGGCTCGGGAAGGCGCCCACCGTCCCCTCGGTGGTGATCGCGGGGTCCCCGTCGAGGACGACGGAGACGTCGGTCGACGTCCCGCCGCCGTCGCACGTGAGCACCTTGTCGAACCCGGCCGCGCGGGCGACGAGCGCGGCGCCGAGCGCGCCGGCCGCCGGGCCGGAGAGCACCGTCGTGATCGGGTGGTCGACGATCTGCGCGGCGCCCATGACGCCGCCGTTGGACTTCATGACGGCGAAGGGGACCTCGGCCCCGACGAGCTCGGCGAGCCGGTCCGCGATCCGCGCCACGTAGCGCCCGACGGTCGGCTTCACCGCGGCGTCGACGAGCGTCGTCATGCTCCGCTCGTACTCGCGGTACTCGCGCAGCACGTCGCTGGAGAGGGAGACGACGGCGTCGGGGTGCTCGCGGCGCAGCACCTCGCGCATGGCGTGCTCGTGCGCGGGGTCGGCGTAGGAGTGCAGGAGGCAGACGCCGATCGTCGTGACCCCGCGGGCGCGGAACCAGCGGGCGACCTCGACGGCGGCGGCCTCGTCGAAGGGGCGCACCTCGGCGCCGGTGACGTCGAGCCGGCCCGGGACGGTCCGCACGAGGTCGGCCGGGACGATGCGCGGCGGCTTGACCCAGAAGTAGCTGTTGCCGTAGCCGTCCGGGACGGACTGCCGGGCGATCTCGAGGAGGAACTCGTAGCCCTCGGTCGTGACGAACCCGAGGTCGCCGACCTTGCCCTCGAGGAGCTGGTTCGTCGCGACGGTCGTGCCGTGGGAGACGCTCGCGACGGCGTCCGGCCGGGCCCCGGCCAGCGCGAGGACCTTCTCGACGCCCGCGGCGAAGCCCTGCGACGGGTCGGCCGGGGTGGAGGGCGTCTTCGTCGTCACGAGCCGTCCGGTCGCGGTGTCGAAGGCGACGACGTCGGTGAAGGTGCCGCCGGTGTCGACGCCGACGCGCCAGGTGCGCTCGCTGGGCTGGTCCATGCCCGCCATTGAAACGACGCGGCACCCGGCGGCTCGCCGTCACAACCTGACAACAGGTACTGAGGATCGGCGTCAGTTGTGCCGAGACTGCGTGTGTTGCTCCGATCAGGGGACGATGCCCCCGAGCCGGACAACCGCGACCGGTTGCCGGACGTGCAGTCAGCGGGACCCGCCGAGGGGCGGCCCGGACACCAGGAGGCACCATGCACCGCCGCACCGCCCGCCCCGCCGTCGTGGCCTGCGCCCTCGTGCTCACCGGACTGCTCGCGGCCTGCGGCGGGGACGGGTCGACGTCCGCCGGGCA
>JBQGCR010000661.1:0-3504 GCA_052038585.1 Kineosporiaceae bacterium | reverse complement strand
GCGCGCCGCCCCCCCGGGCGGGGGGGGCGGGCGTAGGGTGCGTATGCGGCGGGAGATCGTGGGGAGTCGGCGGGACCTCGTGCGGAGTCGGCGGGTAGCGTGGCGGGGTGACGCGGGACGGGGTGCGGGAGGCGGCGGTCGAGGCGCTCGTCGGCGCGGACCTCGCGCACGTCGTCGACCTCGTCGCCCACCCCGAGGGGCCGGTCGAGGACCCGGACCGCACCGTCGTCGTCGCGAACGCCCGCGGCCGGGTGCGGCTGCACGCGGACGGCACCCACGAGGTGCTCGACGGCGCCGACCCCGTCGGTCGGACCGACCCGCTCGCGTTCCTGCCGTACGACGCCGAGGTCGCCGACGCCGGCCCGGACAACGAGCGCAACTCCTACCCCGACCCCGCGCAGCGGCTGCTGTCCTTCTTCGCCGACGCCGACCGCAGTCCCGACGTCGTCGTCGTCCACACCCCGCGGCACCACTTCCCGCAGGAGGGCGGCCACCACGGCGAGCACGGCTCGCTCGACGTCATCCAGTCCCGCGCACCGCTTCTCGTGTCCGGCGCCGGCGCGACCCGGGCCGGCGTCGTCCACGACAGCGCCCGGATCGTCGACGTCACCCCGACCCTGCTGCGCGCGTGCGGCGTCGACGAGCGCTTCCACGTCGACGCCCGCGGCGCCGCGCTCGACGGCCGCGCCCGCAGCGACCTCGTGGCCGTCGGGGTCGGGCGCTGGGTCGTCGGCATCCTCTGGGACGGCGCCCACTGCTCGGACCTGCTCCACCTCGCGGCCTCCGGCGAGCTGCCCGGTGTGGCGCGCCTGCTCGAGCACGGCGCCGCGCTCGCCGGCGGCGCCGTCGCCGAGTTCCCCAGCGTGACCCTGTGCAACCACACGTCGGCGCTCACCGGCGTCGGCCCGGGCCGGCACGGCGTGCTCGGGAACGTGCTCTTCGACCGCGGCTCGGGCAGCCGGATCGTCCCGAACGACGCGACGACGTGGCACCGCAGCGCCCGCTGGCTGCGGCCGGGCACCGCGACGGTCTTCGAGATGCTCGCGGCCGGCCGGCCCGGGACGACGAGCGCCTGCGTCGACGAGGCGGTGGACCGCGGCGCGACGGTCTCGACGATGCAGCTCGTCCGCGCCCAGTCCGGCGCGGGGGGAGCGGGCGACCTGGACTCCGCGCTGCCGGACGCCGACGCGAGCCCCTTCGTCGGGGAGCGGGCGCACCTCGCCGACGACTACTACCGCTGGGCGACCCGGGTCGACGACGCCGGCGTCCTGCAGATGCTCGACCTGTGGAAGGACGCCGCGTCGGCCCCGGAGCTCACGTGGTGGGCCAACGTCGTCACCGACGCCGGGCACCACGCCGGGGGTCCGCGGTCGGCGCCGGCGCGGGACTCCTTCCGGGACGCCGACCGCCGGCTGTGCGCGGTGCTCGACCACCTCGACCGGCTCGGCGTCACCGACGACGTCACGTTCCTGCTCACCGCCGACCACGGCTTCGAGGGCGCCGACCCCCGGGTCACCGGGTCGTGGGCGCCGGCCCTGCACCGGGCGCTGGACCCGCTGGGGACCGTCTGGCGGGACGAGGGACCGCCGCCGGGGATGCTCTACCTCGACCTCTGAGGACGTAACGCACGGTCAACACACCCGACCCGTGCCGGGCATCTCGGGCGCCTACCGTCGGTCCATGGACGAGACGACGACCTGCACCCTGTGCGACGCGACGCCCTCGACGAGCCGGCCCGCCGTGCTGTGGGCGATGGGCGTGAGCGACGGCGTGCGCGAGTACTACTGCACCCCGTGCGCGCGGGCCAACGTCGAGCGCTTCGAGGGCCGCGCCGACCCGTCGTCCTTCTGGTCGGCCGCCTGACGGGCCGGCGACCGGGCGGGCCTGCGCCGGCCGAGGATCAGTCCTCGACCCACTCGATGTAGTCGAGCGCGGAGACGTCGAAGCCCGGCAGCCAGTCGGCGAGCACCTCGAGGACGGGGACCTCGCCGTCGATCTGGCACAGCACGCCGATCCCGCCGAGCCACACCCGGTGGATGAGCAGGTACTCCGGCGGCAGGTTGAGCTTGAGCCCGATCGACCACTGCGGCCGCCGGGGGTCGTTGACGTGGTTGAACAGGTCACGCATCCAGCCCCGCGAGAAGTGCCACGTCGTGTGCCGGGCCGGCTCGAGGAACGGCGAGAGGTACTCCAGCAGGCCGCGCTCGTCCACGCTGATCGACTGCTTGATGAACCCCTCCTCGCGCAGGCCCGCGACGACGCCCTCGGCGTCGTCGGACAGGGCGAGCGTGAGGAGCCGGCCGATCTCCGGCGGCATGCCGTCGGGCAGCTGCTTGACGGCGCCGAAGTCGAGGACGCCGAAGCGCCCGTCGTCCATGAGCCGGAAGTTGCCCGGGTGCGGGTCGGCGTGCAGCAGGCCGGCGCGGGCCGGGCCGGCGAGGAGGAACTCGAGGTAGCGCCGGGCCCCGAGGTCGCGCTCCTCCGGCGTCCCGGACGTGATGAGCCGGGACAGCGGGACGCCGTCGAGCCACTCGCTGACGATGCAGTGCTCGGTCGCCGCGAGCACCTCCGGGACGGCGAAGGTGTCGTCGCCGGCGAAGGCCGCGTGGAACTGCTTCTGCGACGCGGCCTCGAGGGTGTAGTTGAGCTCCTCGACGACGCGGGCCTTGAGCTCCTCGAGGATCGGCTTGATGTCCAGCCCGGGGATCCAGCCCGCGGCCATCCGGCCGACCCGGGACAGCTGCGTGAAGTCGGAGATCAGCGCCTCGGACGCGCCGGGGTACTGGACCTTGACGGCGACGGCCCGGCCGTCCTTCCACACCGCCCGGTGCACCTGGCCGATCGAGGCGGCCGCGGCCGGGGTGTCGTCGAACGAGGCGAACCGGCGGCGCCACTGCGGGCCCAGCTCGGCGGCGAGCACCTTGTGCACCGTCGCGGCGGGCATCGGCGGCGCGGCGTCCTGGAGCTTGGTCAGCGTCGCCCGGTACGGCGCGACGAGCTCCTCGGGCAGCGCGGCCTCGAAGATGCTCATGGCCTGGCCGAACTTCATCGCCCCGCCCTTGAGCTCGCCGAGCACCCGGAACAGCTGCTCGGCCGTGCGTGCCTGCACCTCCGCGGCGACGAGCTCGGCCGGCTTGCCGCCGACGCGCTTGCCGAGGCCGAGCGCGGTGCGCCCGGCGAAGCCGATGGGCAGGGAGGCCAGCTTGGCGGTCCGCGTGACCGCGCGCCGGGGGAGGTCGCTCACGGCGTCCATTGTCCTCGCGGCCGGTGCCGCCCGCGCGTCCTGCGCCGGGCGCGGCGCGAACCGGCTCACGGCGGCACCCAGCAGGCGCAGGCGGGGTGGACCGGCCACGGCCGTCGCGCGGGCAGGCCGTCGGGCAGCTCGAGCTCGAGCGTCGCACCGGCCGCCGCGGGGGCGGGGTCGCCGTCGAGCGCGGCCACCACCTGGAGCGCGGCGAGCGCGCCGGCCAGCGTCGCGAGCGCCACCTCCTCGGCCGCCTCGTC
>JBQGCR010000660.1:0-10894 GCA_052038585.1 Kineosporiaceae bacterium | reverse complement strand
GCGGTCGCCGTCGTCGCCCTCGCCCGCCCGCACAAGCGCAACGCGGTCGACGACGCCACCGTCCGCGGGCTCGAGCGGTTCTTCGCCGACCCGCCGGACGGCGTGAGGGCCGCGGTGCTCACCGGCGACGGCGACCACTTCTGCGCCGGGCTCGACCTCTCCTCGCTCACGGCGATCACGACCGTCGACAGCGTCCAGCACTCGCGGATGTGGCACCGTGCGCTGTCCGCCGTCGAGCGCGGGCGGCTGCCCGTCGTCAGCGTCCTGCGCGGCGCGGTGGTCGGCGGCGGCCTGGAGATCGCCGCCGCGACGCACCTGCGGGTGGCGGAGCCGTCCGCCTTCTACGCCCTGCCCGAGGGCCGGCACGGCATCTTCGTCGGCGGCGGCGGCTCGGTGCGCCTGCCCCGGCTCATCGGCACGGCCAGGATGACCGACCTCATGCTCACGGGCCGCGTCTACGACGCCGCCGAGGGCCACGCGGCGGGCATCACCCAGTACCTCGTCGGGCCCGGCGAGGGCCTGACGACGGCGACGGCCCTCGCCCGCAGCGCCGCCCAGGCGTCGCCGATGACGACGTTCGCCGTGCTCCAGGCGCTCCCCCGCATCGCCGAGGCCGACCCCGACGCCGGCTACCTCCTGGAGTCCTTCGTCTCGGCCGTCGCCGCGACGAGCCCGGACGCCCAGGAGCGCATGGGCGCCTTCCTCGCCGGCCGGGCCGGCAAGGTCACCGACCGACAGACCGAAGGAGTGCGTCGATGACGACGACCGCCGAGGGTGCCCTGCTCCGCCCCGTCCCCCCGGACGCCCGCAGCACGAGCCGGATCGGCGCCTACCTCACCTGGCTCGAGACCGAGAAGGGGCTGACCTTCGAGGGGTACGACGACCTCCAGCGCTGGTCGGTCGAGGACCTCGAGGGCTTCTGGTCCCGCGTCGCCGAGCACCTCGGGGTGCGCTGGCCGCCGCCGCCGCGGCGCGCCGTCGGCACCGTCGCCATGCCCGGGACGCAGTGGTTCCCGGGCGCGACGCTCAACTACGCCGAGCACTGCCTCGGCCGGCTGGAGAGCCCGGACGACGACGCCGACGAGCTCGCCGTCATCGGCGTCTCGCAGACCCGGCCGACGGTGGAGCTGACCCGGAGCGAGCTGCGCGACCAGGTGGCCCGCGCCCGCGCGGGCCTGCAGCGGCTCGGCGTGGGGCGTGGCGACCGCGTCGTCGCCTACCTGCCGAACGTCCCGGAGACGCTCGTCGCCTTCCTCGCGACGGCGAGCCTCGGCGCCGTCTGGGCCTCCTGCGCACCGGAGTTCGGGCCGCGCAGCGTCGTCGACCGCTTCGCCCAGGTCGAGCCGACCGTCCTGCTCACCGTCCCCGGCTACGTCTACGGCACCAAGCCCGTCGACCGGCGCGAGGAGGCCGCGCAGGTCCTCGCCGGGCTGCCGACCGTCCGCCACCACGTCGAGGTGCCGTACGGCGAGTTCACATGCGGCGCAGCGGGAGCGGTGACGTGGGACGACCTGCTCGCCGAGCCGGGCGAGCTCGCCTTCGAGGCCGTGCCGTTCGACCACCCGCTCTACGTGCTGTTCTCCTCCGGCACGACGGGCCGGCCCAAGGCGATCGTCCACGGCCACGGCGGGATCACCGTCGAGCACCTGAAGAACCACGCGCTGCACTGGGACCTCGGGCCGGGCGACAAGCTCCTGTGGTTCACGACGACCGCCTGGATGATGTGGAACGCCCTCGTCTCGGCCTGCCTCGTCGGCGCGGTGCCGGTGATGATCGACGGCAACCCGCTCCACCCGGACCTCGAGGAGCAGTGGCGGCTCGTCGAGCGCACCCGGGCCACCCTGGTCGGCCTCTCCCCCGGCTACGTCATGGCCTGCCGCAAGGCCGGGCTCGACCCGAAGAGCCTCGTCGACCTCTCGACGGTGCGCCAGATCGGCGTCGCCGGCTCCCCGCTGCCGGCCGAGGGCGCCGCCTGGCTCGTCGAGCAGTTCGGCCAGGGCCCGCTGCTCAACGTCGGCAGCGGCGGCACGGACGTCTGCACCGGGATCGTCCAGGCCGCACCGGTCACGCCCGTCTGGGCCGGCGAGATGTCGGCCCCCTCGCTCGGGGTCGCGGCGTGCGCCTACGACCCCGCGAACGCCCCCGTCGTGGGAGAGCTCGGGGAGCTCGTCATCACCCGTCCCATGCCGTCGATGCCGGTCGGCTTCTGGGGCGACGACGACGGCAGCCGCTACCGCGCGACGTACTTCGAGGACATCCCCGGGGTCTGGCGCCAGGGTGACTGGATCCGGTTCACCGAGCGCGGGTCCTGCGTCATCACCGGACGGTCCGACGCCACCCTCAACCGCGGCGGCGTCCGGCTCGGGACGGCCGACTTCTACTCCGTCGTCGAGGAGTTCGAGGAGGTCGCCGACAGCCTCGTCGTCCACCTCGAGGACCCCGACGGCGGCAACGGCGAGCTGGTGCTCTTCGTCGTCCCGGCCCCGGGCACCGCCGTGGACGACGACGTCCGGGGGCGGATCGTCCGGGCGCTGCGGACCCAGCTCTCGCCCCGGCACGTGCCCGACGCCGTCGTCGCCGTCCCGACGGTCCCCCGCTCGCGGACCGGCAAGAAGCTCGAGCTGCCGGTCAAGCGGATCCTCCAGGGGGTCGACCCCGAGGCGGTCGCGAGCCGCGACGCGCTCGTCGACCCGGCCTCGCTCGAGGCGTTCGTCCGGCACGCGCGCACCCGGGCCGTGCCGTGACCGGGACCGGGACCGACGGGCGGGTCGGGCGGGTCGGCCGGGCCGCCGTCGTCGGCGCCGGCGTCATCGGCCGGGCGTGGGTGACGACGTTCCTCGCCCGCGGCGTCGAGGTCGTCGTCAGCGACCCCGACCCCGGCGTGCGGCAGCACGTCCACGAGGCGGTCGCCGCGCACTGGCCGGTCGTCGTCGCCCTCGGCGGCCCGGCCGAGCCGGACCTCGGGCTGCTGTCCTTCGAGGACGACCCCGCGGAGGCGGCCGGCGGCGCCGACCTCGTCCAGGAGAGCGGGCCCGAGGTGCTCGCGACGAAGGCCCGGCTCTTCGCCCGGCTCGACGCCGCGGCCCCGGAGCACGCGGTCCTCGCGAGCAGCTCCTCCGGGCTGCTCGCCTCGCAGTTCGCCGCCGGCTGCCGGCACCACCCCGAGCGCGTGCTCGTCGGGCACCCCTTCCACCCGGTGCACCTCGTGCCGCTCGTCGAGGTCGTCCCCGGGCCGGCGACGTCTCCGGACGCCGTGGAGCGGGCGATGGCCGTCTACGCCTGGCTCGGCAAGAAGCCGGTGCACGTCCGGCGCGAGCTGCCCGGCCACGTGACGAACCGGCTCCAGGCCGCCCTGTGGCGCGAGGCGTACTGGCTCGTCGAGAGCGGCGCCGCGACCGTCGAGGACGTCGACACGGCGATCGCCAACGGGCCCGGCCTGCGCTGGGCCGCCGTCGGGCCGTTCGTCGCCCAGCACCTGTCCGGCGGTCCGGGCGGGCTGCGCCGCACGCTCGCCCACCTCGGCCCGCCCATGGCCGCCTGGTGGGAGACGTTCGAGACGCCGCCGTTCACCCCCGAGCTCGTCGAACGGCTGGCGACCGGGGTGGACGCCGAGCTCGGCGGCCGCAGCGACGCCGAGGTCGAGGCCGCGCGGGACCGGGTCGTCCTCGCGCTCCTCGCCGCCAAGCAGCACGAGAAGGGACTGCCCGCGTGACCACGAGCCTCGACCTCGACGCACTCGTCGCCATCGACGTCCACACCCACTGCGAGGTGGACGACGACGGCCGCACGAGCCTGCCCCCGGCGTTCCTCGAGGCGTCCGCCGCCTACTTCCGCACCGGGGACGAGCACCGCGCCCCGACCGTCGACGAGCTCGCCGCGCACTACCGCGAGCGCTCGATGGCCGCCGTCGTCTTCACCGTCGACGCCGAGAGCGCGACGGGGCACCCGCCGGTGGCCAACGAGTTCGTCGCCGCCGCGGCCGCCCGGCACCCGGACGTGCTGATCCCGTTCGCGAGCGTCGACCCGCACCGCGGCGCCGCCGGCGTGCGTGCGGCGCGACGGCTCGTCGCCGAGCACGGCGTCCGCGGGGTCAAGTTCCACCCGACGCTGCAGGGCTTCTTCCCGGACGACCGGCTCGCCTACCCGCTCTACGCCGCGCTCGAGGAGCTCGGCGTCCCGGCGCTGTTCCACAGCGGGCAGACCGGGATCGGCGCCGGGATGCCCGGCGGCGGGGGCCTGCGCCTGAAGTACAGCAACCCGCTGCACCTCGACGACGTCGCGGCCGACTTCCCCGGGCTCACGGTGATCATCGCGCACCCGTCCTTCCCGTGGCAGGACGAGGCGCTGGCGGTCGCGACGCACAAGCCGAACGTCTACATCGACCTGTCCGGGTGGTCGCCGAAGTACTTCCCGCCGCAGCTCGTGCGCTACGCCAACACCCTGCTGCGCGAGAAGGTGCTCTTCGGCTCCGACTTCCCGGTCATCACCCCGGACCGGTGGCTCGCCGACCTCGACACGCTCGACCTCAAGCCGGGCGTGCGGTCCCTCGTCCTCAAGGAGAACGCGATCCGGGCGCTCGGGCTGCGCTGAGCGCCGCGGATGCAACCCCGCTGCAACCCCTGCCCCCCGGGCCGGGCGCGGCCTAGCGTCACGATCACGGACGGTCGACGACGACCGCCCGCCGACGCGCGAGGGAGCCGGCGATGAAGGCAGCGGTCTACCACGGGCCGAAGGACATCCGGGTCGAGGACGTCCCCGAGCCGCAGGTGCGGCCCGGCACGGTCAAGGTCCAGGTCGAGTGGTGCGGCATCTGCGGCACCGACCTCCACGAGTACCTCGAGGGGCCGATCTTCGTCCCGACCGACGCGGCACCGCACCCGATCACCGGCGAGGCGATGCCCGTCGTCCTCGGGCACGAGTTCGCGGGCGTCGTCGCCGACGTCGGGGACGGCGTCACCCACGTCCGGCCGGGCGACCGCGTCGTCGTCGAGCCGTACCTCACGTGCGGAACGTGCGCCCGCTGCCGCGACGGCCGGTACAACGTCTGCGAGACCCTCGGCTTCATCGGCCTGTCCGGCGGAGGCGGCGGGTTCAGCGAGTTCGTCGTCGCCGACGGCCGCCGGACCTTCCCCATCGGGGACCTCTCGACGCAGGTCGGCGCCCTCGTCGAGCCCCTCGCCGTCGCCTACCACGCGGTCCGGCTCTCCGGGGCCCGCGCCGGGAGCACCGCGGTCGTCTTCGGCGCCGGGCCGATCGGGCTCGTGACGACGGCGGCGCTGCGCGCGGCGGGTGTCGAGGACGTCGTCGTCGTCGAGCCGGCCGCCGCCCGCAAGGCCAAGGCGCCCGGCGCCGGGGCGACGACGGTGCTCGACCCCCGGGAGACCGACGTCGCCGCCGCGGTCAAGGACCTCACCCGTGGCGCCGGAGCCGACGTCACCTTCGAGTGCGCCGGCATCGACGCCGTTCTCGCGCAGGCGATCTCGACGACGAGGGCCGGTGGCCTCGTCGTCAACGTCGCGATCTGGGGGCACCCGGCGTCGGTCGCGATGCACGACCTCGTCTTCAACGAGGTCGCCGTCCTCGGGTCCCTGGCCTACTGCGACGACCACGAGCCGACGATCCGCCTCCTCCAGGAGGGCAGGATCGACGCGGAGCAGTTCATCACCGGCCGCATCGCCGTCGACGACATCGTCGAGGCCGGGTTCCACGAGCTCATCGAGAACAAGGAGGAGAACGTCAAGATCCTCGTGAGCCCGCGCGATCTCTGACCGCGGGGACCTCAGGAGGCGGCCCGGTCGCGGGCCAGGTGCGCCGCGGCGACGTCGTCGGCGAGCCGGCGCCCGTCCGGGCTGCCCGTCACGGCCGCGAGGAAGTCCTCGGCCCGCACGACGAGCACCCGGGAGGCCTCGGCGGCGGTGACCGTCGCCGGCCGCCGCCCGGCCCGCAGGAGCGCGACCTCGCCGAAGGACGCGCCGGGGCCGAGGACGTCCGGGCGGGCGGTGCCGTCGACCGTCACCCGCAGCGTCCCGGCCGCGACGACGAACCAGGCGTCGGCGGCGTCGCCCTGGCGCAGCAGCACCTCGCCGGCCGGCACGTCCCGCCAGCCGGCCCGGCCGGCGAGGCGCTCCAGCTCGAACGGCGGCAGCGGACGCAGGAACGGCACGGCGCGCAGCAGCGCCAGCTCCTCGACGGGGACGCGGGCGCGTCCCTCGAGCGTCCGGACGGCCCGACCCGCCGCGAGCGCCACGACGACCGCGAGCACGCCGAGGGGGAGGAACGCCCACCGCGCCCCGAGCAGGGCCACCAGCGGCGGCGCGACGGCGGCCCCGACGGACAGGGCGACGAGGGCGGTGCTCTCCTGGACGGCGAAGACCCGGGCGAGCACCCGGTCGTCCGTCGTCCGCTGCAGGAGCGTGCGCCCGGCGACGGCCATGGCCGCGGACCCACCCCCGGCGACGAGCACGGCCGCGACGGCCGTGACGAGCACCGTCCCGACCGGGACGAGGAGCATGCCGACCCCCTGGACCGCGGCGGCACCGAGGACGGTCCACGCGAGCCGGCTCCGCCGGGCGAGCCGGGCGCCGGCGACCGCGCCGAGCAGCCCTCCGAGGCCGAGCGACCCGATGAGCAGCCCGGCCCCGGTCTCCCCGAGCCCGAGCTCCTCGTCGGCGTACGCGGTCCCGAGGATGTCGAGCGCACCGGCGAGCACGAACTCCGTCGCGAGGACGAGCAGCAGGCCCAGGGCGGCGGGGTCGCGGCGCAGGACCCGCAGCCCCTCCGTCGCCTCGCGCCAGGAGGACTCGCCGGGCCCGTCGGCCGTCGCGGGCGCGGGCGGCAGCCGCACGCAGGCCACGGCGGCCAGCGCCGCGACGCCACCGGCGGTGAGGAGGGTCCATCCGGCGCCGACGGTCGTCACGCCGACGCCGGCCAGGACCGGTCCGGCGAACCGCGAGGCACCCTCGACCGCGGACGAGGCCGCGTTCCCGGCGACGAGGCGCTCGGGACGGCCCGCGAAGGACGGCAGCGCGGCGAAGTGCAGCGGCCGCACGACGGACGCGGCCGTCGTCGCGGCCGTGCACGCGAGGACGACGGCCCACGTCGGCGCCTCGGCCTGCAGGACCGCACCGGCCAGACCGGTCGTCGTCGCCATGACGGTGTGCGCGAGCAGCAGTGCGCGGCCACGGTCCATCCGGTCGCCCGCCGCCGTGAAGGCCGGGGCGACGACGGCCGCCGGGACGAGCTGGACGATCGAGACGACGGCGGCGAGGGTCGGCCCGCCGCGGTCGAAGGCCCACAGGACGACGGCGAGCCAGATCGCCATCTCGACGAGGACGAAGGCGAAGTAGCCGGCGACGAGCCGCCCGACGGTCGGACCGAGACCCGCGGAGCGCTCACCCGTCCGCGACGCCACAGCCGCAGGGTAGGGGGTGGACGATCGACGCGGGGCACGTTCGGGCGGGGCGGGCGCGGGTAGGGGCTGGACGTGAACCGACCTCGCCCGCCCCGCCTGCCCTCCCCGGCCGGTGGCCTGCTGCTCGGCCTCGGGCTCGGCGGCTTCGTCGACGGGATCGTCCTCCACCAGATCCTCCAGTGGCACCACATGGTCAGCGACGTCGCCGGCCAGGAGCCGACGACGCTCGCCGGGCTGGAGGTCAACACGCTCGCGGACGGGTTCTTCCACCTCGCGACGTGGGTGCTCGTCGTCGGCGGGACCGTCCTGCTGCTGCGTGACTGGCGCTCTGGCCGGGTCGCGCCCAACGCCCGCTTCCACCTCGGCCTCGTGCTCGCGGGGTGGGGCGTCTTCAACGTCGTCGAGGGCGTCGTCAACCACCAGCTCCTCGGGGTGCATCACGTCCGGGACGACCTCGGCGGCCCGCTCGCGTGGGACCTGGCCTGCCTCGCCTTCGGCGCGCGGCTCGTCGCCGTCGGCCTCGGCGTGCACCGGGCCGGGCGTGCCGAGCTCGTCCGGTCGGCGGACCGGGCCGCCGCCCGCCGACGGTGACGGCGACGCCCGGCTGAGGCCAGACTGTCCGGGGTGACGACGGAGGCGACGCGACCCTGGGTCCTGCACGTCGACCTCGACCAGTTCCTCGCGGCCGTCGAGGTGCTCCGGCGGCCGGAGCTCGCCGGTCGGCAGGTCGTCGTCGGCGGCCGGGGCGACCCGACCGAGCGCGCCGTCGTCTCGACGGCGTCCTACGAGGCCCGGGCCTTCGGCGTGCGGTCCGGGATGCCGCTGCGGCTCGCCGCGCGCAAGCTCCCCGACCCGGTGTTCCTGCCCGTCGACGCGCCCGTCTACACGGCGGCCTCCGAGCAGGTCATGGCGACGCTGCGGGCGCTGCCCGGGGTCGAGGTGCAGGTGCTCGGCTGGGACGAGTGCTTCCTCGGCGTCCGCACCGACGACCCGGAGGCGGTGGCCCGGACCGCGCAGGCCGCCGTCCTCGAGGCGACCCGGCTGCACTGCTCGGTCGGGATCGGCGACACGACGGTCCGGGCGAAGATCGCCACGGAGTTCGGCAAGCCGCGCGGGGTCTTCCGGCTCACCCGGGAGAACTGGTTCGAGGTCATGGGCGACCGGCCGACGGTCGCGCTGTGGGGCGTCGGGTCGAAGGTGTCGGCGCGGCTCGCGGCCCACGGGATCGCGACGGTCCGCGACCTCGCCGCGGCCGACCCCGCGGTGCTCGCGGCGGAGTTCGGGCCGCGGATGGGCGCCTGGTACGGCGACCTCGGCCGCGGCCGCGGGGCGACGACGGTCGACCCGACGCCGTGGGTGCCGCGCGGGCACAGCCGCGAGCACACGTTCCAGACCGACCTCGTCGACGACGCGGAGGTCGACGCCGAGACCGCCCGGCTCGTCACCGAGGTGCTCGCCGACATCACCGCCGAGGGCCGGCCCGCGGTCCGGCTCACCCTGAAGATCCGCTACAAGCCGTTCTTCACCAAGACCTTCAGCCGCACACTGCCCGCCCCGACGGCCGACGCCGACGTCCTCCTCGCCGAGACCCGCACCCTGGTCGCCAAGCGTGAGCCCGACCGCCCGATCCGCCTCCTCGGCCTCCGCATGGAGATGACCCCACCCCCACCACCCCCACCTCCCCCGTGATCATGCACGCTGCAGGCGTGATCATGGACGGTCCGACGGTGGACGCCGTCGGGGCGGGCGTGTACCAAGGACGCATGACGACTGCGACCGGCGAGACGACGAACGCCCGAGCGACCGGGGCCCGGCGGTGACCGGGCGGGACGCCGTCGTCGTCGGCGCGGTGCGCACGCCCGTCGGCATCGGCAAGCCCGTCAAGGGCGCGCTGTCCGGGGTGCACCCCGTGGACCTGTCGGCGCACGTGCTCCGGGCCCTCGTCGAGCGGACCGGGGTGGACCCGGCACTGCTCGACGACGTCGTCTGGGGCTGCGTCAGCCAGGTCGGCGAGCAGTCGGCGAACGTGGCGCGCAACGCGGTCCTCGCCGCCGGGCTGCCGGAGGACGTGCCGGGCGTGACGATCGACCGGCAGTGCGGCTCGAGCCAACAGGCCCTGCACTTCGCTGCGGCGCAGGTGATCTCGGGCCAGGCCGACGTCGTCGTCGCCGGCGGCGTCGAGTCGATGTCGCGGGTGCCGATGTTCTCGAACGCCGCCGGCGGCGACGGCCCGTACGGGCCGCTCATGAAGGCGCGGTACGCCGACGGCCTCGTCAACCAGGGGATCTCGGCCGAGATGGTCGCGCGCCGCTGGGAGCTCACCCGCGACCGGCTCGACGAGCTGTCCGCGACGTCCCACGCCCGGGCCCAGGCGGCGACCGAGGCCGGGCTCTTCGCCGACGAGATCGTCCCCGTGGAGACGGCGGACGGCGTCGTCCGCGTCGACCAGGGCATCCGGCCCGGGACGACGGTCGAGACGCTCGCCGGCCTCAAGCCCGCGTTCGACGCGGACGGCGTCGTCACGGCGGGCAACGCCTCGCAGATCTCCGACGGCGCCGCGGCGCTGCTCGTCACGACGTCCGACGTCGCGGCCCGGCACGGCCTCACGCCGCTCGTCCGCTTCCACACCGGCGTCATGGCCGGCGTCGACCCGGTCATCATGCTCTCCGGGCCGATCCCCGCGACGGCCAAGGCGCTCAAGCGGTCCGGGCTGTCTCTGGAGGACATCGGGACGTTCGAGGTCAACGAGGCCTTCGCCTCCGTGCTCGGGGCCTGGCTCGCCGACACCGGGGCCGACCACGCGCTGACGAACCCGCAGGGCGGCGCGGTCGCGCTCGGGCACCCGCTCGGAGCGTCCGGGGCGCGGCTCGCGACGACGCTCGTGCACCGGATGCGCCGCGACGGCGTCCGCTACGGGCTGCAGACGATGTGCGAGGGCGGCGGGATGGCCAACGCGACGATCCTCGAGCTCGTCTGAGCTCTCGTCGTCCGAGCCTTCGTCGGCGGGGCGTCCGTCGGCGGGGCGTCCGTCGTCAGGCGACGACGCGGGCGCGCAGCCCGAGCGGCAGCGAGGCCAGGCCGCCGACGGCGCCGGCAGCCACCCAGTCGGCGACGCGCGCGGCGACGCCGTCGTCCTGCACGCCTGCGAGCACGAGCGGGTCGCGGACGACGATCCGGCCGTCGTGGCCCGGGCAGGGCCGGCCGACGAGGACGACGGCCTCGCCCTCCAGTCCTCCGGGGCGGCCGTCGGCGCACCGGTGCAGGCAGGACCCGGCGACGAGGATCGCGCCGCTCGTCCCGCGGACCGCGCTGCGCAGCCGCTCGCCCGCCGAGGGGCACGCCGCGTGGGCGGTCCGGCAGGCCGCGCCGTCGCACAGCAGCACGACGGGACCCTCCGCAGGCACGGTGTCGACAGCAGTCATGCGAGGGATACTATGAGAACGATTCTCGTTACGCCTAGCATCCCGGAGGCTCCGATGAAGC
>JBQGCR010000659.1:0-3651 GCA_052038585.1 Kineosporiaceae bacterium | reverse complement strand
GGGGCGTGGCGCGGCGCCGACGCCGGTCGCGGCGGCGATCCCGGCCCACACCGACGCCGGGGGGACGACGGCCGCGAGCCGGTCGTCGCGGGCGAGCCCGACGACGGACCGCAGCTCCTCGAGCTCCGCGGCGCACTCGCCGCAGGTCTCCAGGTGCGTCAGGCACACCTCGGTGGCCGGCTCGCCGAGCGCCAGGCAGGCGAGGTCCGCCTCGTCACAGTGCTGCACCGTCCACCTCCAACCGTGTCCTCAGCCGGCCCAGACTGCGCCGGATATGGCTCTTCACCGTGCCCAGCGGCAGCCCGGTCCGCTGGGAGATCTGCTCGTGCGTGAGGTCCTCGTAGAACGCCAGCTCCATGATGCCGCGCTGGGGCTGCCCCATCCGCGACAGCTCGTCGAGCAGCACGAGCCGGCGCTCGGTGTCCGGGGCGAAGGACGTCTCCTGCGGCCGCGTGGCGTCCGCGACGGCCGCCGCCTGGACGAGCCGGGACTCGCGGGCCCGCCGGGCGAGGGCGTCCGCGACCCGGTGCCGGGTGATCCCGACGAGCCAGGCCGGCAGCGGGCCCGCCTCGCGGCGGTAGCCCGTCCGCCCCGTCCACGCCGAGACGAACACCTGCTGCGTCACGTCCTCGGCGTCGGGGCCCGGTCCGAGCGCCCGCACCGCGAGCCCGTGGACCAGGCCGCCCCAGCGCTCGTAGGCCCAGGCCAGGCCCTGCTCCTGCCCGGCGGCGAAGGCCGCGGCGACCCCGTCGTCGTCGGGCTCGGACCGGACGGCGGGCGCCGACCCGGGCACGAGCACCCCGGGGTCGGCCATCGTCGGCGGTGGCGTCGGCCTCGTCACCCTGGACACGCTAGAGGTCCCGCGTCGCCGCCACACCTCGGCGCCGGTGAGGACGTCGGCCTCGGCGGTCACCGGACCGGCTCCGCGAGGACGACGACGTTGTCCTGGTAGCCGCCGCGCTCGCGGGAGTACTCCCCGCCGCACGTGACGAGCACGAGCCGCGCCGGGCCGTCGCGGCGGAAGAGGTCCTCGACGGGCAGGCCCTGCTTGGCCAGCCGCTGCCGGCCGACGACGCGGTACTCGACGCGCTGCCCGGACCGGGTCGTCACGACGACGCGCGCGCCGACCTCGACGTCGAGCAGCCGGGCCATCTCGCCGAGCCCCTGCTCCCGGCTGTCGACGTGCCCGGCGAGCACGCTCGTGCCCACCGCGGCGCCCGGGGCCGGGTTGACGCGGTACCACCCGACCCGGTCGACGTCCTCGGGCAGGCCCATCGCCCCGGCCTCGTCGACCCCGACCGGGTCGACCGGCGCGTCGAGGCCGACGTCGGCGACCCGCAGGCGCACCGGCGGGTCGACCTTCTCGGCGACGGGCACCGCCGGCCGGGCCGTGAGGCGCGGGAGCGCCGGCGTGGTGCGGGCCGGCGGTGTCGCCGACGGCGTCGCCGGGGCGCTCGCCGTCGGGGCCGGGGCTGCGACGACGGAGCGCCCCACGGCGTCCTCCGGACGGGTGACGAGCCACGTGACGGGGACGCCGACGGCCACGACGAGGCAGGCCGCGAGCGCCACGAGCGCTCCTCGCGGCCGGCCGGGCCGGGCCGTCGGCGTCATGTCACGTCCTCCGTGCGAGCCGGGCCGTGCCGGTCAGGCGCGGGAGCCGGCGAGCCGGCGACCGGCGAGGACCGCACCGCCCGCGGCGAGCACGGTGAGCACGACGACCGGCGCCGGGATGCCCGACGCGGCACCCGACTCGCCGGCCGGGACGCCGGACGGGCCGGAGTGCAGGCCGGAGACCTCCTGCGTCGCGAGCGCCAGGTTGCTGTCCGCCGCCGAGCCCCACGCGTAGACGATCGTGTTGACGCCCTCCTTGACCGTGACGTCGGCCGGGCCGATCGCCACGTCGGAGGTGCCGGCGAGCACGACGTCCGCGCTCACCGTGCCGGCGTCGAGGTCCGCCTTGGCCTCGTTCGGGTTGGTGAGGTCCTCGAAGACCGGGGAGCCGCCGGCCCGCACGTCGACCGCCGGGGCGGCCGCGGTGTGCCGGACGGTGAGCCGGCCCTGGCCGGCGTCGGTCGAGGAGGTGTCGTTGACGAACGGCGTGAGCGTCGGCGTCCCGTCCTCGGACAGGTGGGCGACGACGGTGATGTTGGCGCCGCCCGGCACCGCGACGTCGTTCGCCTCGATGGCCGGCGTGCCGTTCGGGTCGCCGCCCGCGGGGAAGACGGCGAGGTCGTACGTGCCCTCCTCGAGGGCCTGCGGGTCGGTGAGCGTGCCGGGGGCGAAGTCCTCGAGCAGGAGGTCGCCGTTGGCGTAGACGTCGACGGTCAGGCCCGGCACGCCGTGGAGGATCGAGACCTCCGACGTCGCGGCGGACGCGGGGGCGGCCGCGGCGAACGCCAGGGCGGCCCCGGCGACGGTGCCGGCGGCCAGCAGGCGGGAGGTGCTGCGCATCGTGGTCTCCTCGTGGTCGGCAAGGTGTCTGCGGGTGTCTGTCACCCGCTCTTCACCGGCCGCTCACCGCGCGGATGCGCCGCGCCGCTGTGAGGACCTTCACCACCCCCGCGTGCATCCGCCGGGGGCCCGCACCCGGAAGAGGTGCGCCTACTCCCAGCGGAAGAGGCGCACGGCGGCCGCGACGGCCAGCGCCGTCCACCCCGCGAGGACCGCCACCGCGACGCCGTCCAGCCGGCCGTCGACGAGGGCCGCCCGGGTGGCGTCCCCGAGGGCGCCGGACGGCAGCGCCCGGGCGAGCGGCTCGAGCGGCCCCAGCCGGTCGGTGGGCAGGACGACGCCGCCGCCGGCGAGCAGGAGCACCCACGCGAGGTTCGCGGCAGCGAGCACCGCCTCCGCACGCAGCGTCCCGGCCAGGAGCAGCCCCAGCGCGACGAAGCACGCGGTGCCGAGCACGAGGACGGCCAGGGCGAGCAGGACGCGTCCCGGTGACGGCCGCCAGCCGAGCCCGACGGCGACGGCCCCGAGGAGCAGCACCTGGACCGCCTCCACGGCGAGGACGGCCAGCACCCGCCCGGCGAGCAGACCGCCGCGGCCCAGCGGCGTCGTCCCGAGCAGCCGCAGGACGCCGTACCGCCGGTCGAAGCCGACCTGGATCGCCTGACCGGTGAAGGCCGTGGAGAGCACCGCCAGGGCGAGGATGCCGGGGGCGACGACGTCGACCCGCGGTCCCGCCCCGAGGTCCGGCACGGAGACCCGGGTGAGCCCGACGAGCGCGAGCACCGGCAGGACGACGGTGAGCAGGAGCTGCTCGCCGTTGCGCAGGACGATGCGCGCGTCGAAGGCCGCCTGGGCGAGGACGCGGCGGGCCGCGGGCGCGGCGGCCGGGTCGGGGGCGAGCGCGCCGGGGGAGAGCAGGTCGCCGCTCACCGCAGCTGCCGTCCGGTGAGGTCGAGGAACAGCTCCTCGAGGCTGCGCCGGCCGACGGTGAGCCCGGACGGCATGACCTCGTGGGCCGCGCACCACGCCGTGACGGTCGCGATGACCTGCGGCGTGAGCGGGACGTCGGTGCCCCCCTCGACGGTGTACCGGCCGGGCCGGTCCTCGCGGACGGCGACCCCGGCGGGCAGGGCGGCCGCGAGCGAGCGGACGTCGAGGCCGGCCGAGGCGTCGAAGCGCAGCGTGTCGCCCTCGGCGGCG
>JBQGCR010000658.1:0-2525 GCA_052038585.1 Kineosporiaceae bacterium | reverse complement strand
GCGGCGCCCGAGCCGCCAGCGGAAGACCTCGAAGTCGCTCGAGCGCAGCGTCACCGCCTCGGCGTCGGGGTCGGCACCCTCGAGGAGCCGGACGCGGACCTCGTGGTGCTCGGTGACGACGACGAGGGGGGCGGGCACCCTGAGCCCGGCGAGCAGGAGCTTGGCGCCCACGACGACGAGTGAGCTGTCCCGGCCGCCGGTGTCGCCGACGGCGGCCCGCACGTCGTGCTCGTGGGCGCCGGCGTCGAGGACCGGCGGCCAGAGGGGTCCGCCGTCGACGACCGCCTCGACGGCCGGCGCGGCGGCGTCCCAGCGGTCCAGGAGGTCCGCGGTGGCGACGCCGCGCCCGCGCTCGACGTGCCCGGCGGTCCACTCGTCCGTCGGCCCGCCGCTCGGCCGCCTGTCCCCGGCGACGTCCTCAGCGACCCCGACGAGGTGGGCGACGACGTCGTGCACCGTCCAGCCGGGCGTCGCGGGCACGGGGGTGGCGTCGTGACCCGGGTGGGCCTCGACGACGGCGCGCAGCCGGGCCCGGGCACCCGCGTACAGCTCGGACGGGGCGACCCGGGCGCTCACGCGCCGCCGCCCGGCGCCGCGCGGCGGACGACGACCGACGGGGGCGTCGCCAGGCTCTGCCCGACGACGCAGTACCGCTCGGTGAGGCTCGCGAGCCGGGCGAGGGCGTCGTCGTCCGCGTCCGTGTCGACCTCGGCGACGACGGTGACGTCCTGCATGCCGACCGGGGCCTCGCGCGAGACCCCGAGGGTGCCGCGGGCGTCGAAGGTGCCCGTGGCGCGCAGGGACGCCCCGCGGACGGTCAGCCCCATCGCCGTGGCGACGCTGCGCAGGGTCACCCCGGCGCACGCGAGGAGGGCCTGCAGGAGCATGTCGCCGGAGCAGGCGTCGGAACCGTCGCCGCCGGTGGACGGGTGCAGCCCCGCGCGGGCCGGTCCGGCCCACGTCCCGACGGTGCACGTGATGCCCGGGTCGGCGAACGAGGCGGTCGCCTCCAGCGCGGCGCAGGCGCTGCCGGGCTCGGCGCGGTAGCGGTCCTTGAGCGGGGCCTGCAGCGCGCGCAGGCCGGCCGCGTCGAGGGGGGCGGCGGTCATGGGCTCCTCCGGGGACGTCGTCGTCGACGCCCCATCCTCACCCATGACCGCCGCCGGTCCGTCGCTCAGTCCTCCATGTCGGGCACGGAGTACGCGATGTACACCGTGGTGATGCCGGCCGGGTTGAGGAGCACCGCGGGGTCCTCGCAGGTGGCCGGCAGGGCGACGACGGCGTCGATCCGCGCGTCGCCCGCCTCGCTGTACGGCACGGTCGGCGTCGTCGCGACGACGGCGCCGCCGCAGACGACGCTCGCCGCGAGCGTCGGCACGGTGTTGCGGCCGGCGTTGTCGCCGGCGGTGAAGACGAGGCCGCGGACGCGGGCCTTGACCCGGCCGGACGACGTCACCTTGACGGTGCCCTTGTCGATGCCCCACGGCAGCGCACCGGGGATGACGCCGGCGATCGTCGGGTCGGTCGGGACGCTGCCCGCGACGTCGGCCTTGAGCACGGCCTCGCTCGCCTGCGCGACGCCCCCGCCGAGGACGAGCGCCGCCCCCGCGAGCGTCGCCGTCGCGGCGCGAGCCCCCCAGGTGAGGGGTCGGCGCGTGCCGTGAAGAGGGGATGTCGTCGGGGTGGGTGCGGTGGACACAGTGGCCTCCGGTGGGATCGGCGGCCGCGCCGGTCGCGGCCTCACCGGGAGTACGGACCAGGGGGGCGTGGCGTTCAGCCCGTCCGCCGTCCGCACCGACGGAGGTGAGCGCCGTGCACCGCAGCCGGTCCCTGCCCGCGACCGACCCGCTCGTCGACCTGTCCGACGAGCCGGGGCTGCGCCGGGCCTGGGCGAGCCACGCCGACGAGCTGTTCGGGTACGCCCTGCGGACGATGGGCGACCGGCACGCCGCGGAGGAGGCGGTCCAGGAGACGTTCGTCCGGGCCTGGCGGGCGGCGGGACGCTACGACACCCGGCGGGCGCTGCGGCCGTGGCTGTTCGCCATCCTGCGCAACGTCGTCGTCGACGCGCTGCGCAGCCGGTCGGCCCGCGCGGTGCCCGTCGCCGTCCCCGCGGACGTCGTCGTGCTCCCCGACCGCGCGGAGCCCGCCCCGGCCGACCCCTTCGAGGCGACCATCGACACCTGGCTCGTCGAGGAGGCGCTGCGCCGCATCCGGCCCGACCACCGCACGGTGCTCGTCGAGACGTACCTGCGCGGGCGGCCCTACGCCGAGGTCGCCCGCGAGCTCGGCATCCCGGAGGGCACGGCGCGCAGCCGCGCCTTCTACGGCCTGCGCGCGCTGCGGCTCGCGCTGGAGGAGATGGGGTGGCTCTCGTGAACGCCGGGGGCGGGCACACCTGCGGGCTCGAGCCGGCGGTGCTCGCCGACCACCTGCTCGGCGGCCTCGCCCCGCTCGACGACCTCCACGTGCGCCAGGCCGGCCGGTCCTGCCTCGGCTGCGCGACCGAGCTGCCGGCGCTGCGC
>JBQGCR010000657.1:0-14532 GCA_052038585.1 Kineosporiaceae bacterium | reverse complement strand
CGCGTGCACGGCCGCCATCAGCCTGACCGCCTGCGGCGGCGAGGCCGACGACCGCTCGTCGACGGCCCAGCTCGCCCGCACCTCCAGCCTCGACGACGTCACGGTCGGCGGCGCCCCGGGGACCGCGCCGACGGTCCGGGTCGGCAGCGGGTTCTCCGTGCCGGAGTTCGCCCGCAAGGTGCTCACCGTCGGCGAGGGCGCGCCGGTCGAGGACGGGCAGCAGGTCACCGTCGACTACGTCGGCGTCAACGGCACCGACGGGCGCACGTTCGACTCCTCCTACGCGAGCAAGCAGCCGTCGACGTTCCGCCTCGCGGACGGCGCCGGCCTGCTGCCCGGCATCGTCAAGGCGGTGCAGGGGACGACGGTCGGCTCGCGCGTGCTCGTCGCCGTCCCGCCGTCGGACGCCTACGGGGTGGCCGGCATGGCGGCGATGGGGATCGGGCCGACGGACACCCTCGTCTTCGTCGTCGACGTCGTCGCGGCCCGCACCGTCCTCGACCGCGCCGAGGGCACCGCGCGCCCGGTGCCGGCCGGCCTGCCGACGGTCACCCTCGCCGCCGACGGCGCCCCGACGATCGCCGTCCCCGACGGCGCGAAGCCGCCCGCCGGCCTCGTCGTCGCCCCCCTGCTCGTCGGGGCCGGGCCGAAGGTCACCGCCGGGCAGTCCCTCACCGTCCACTACACGGGCGCGACGTGGCGCGGCGGGACGGTCTTCGACTCCTCGTGGACCCGCGAGGAGCCGGCGCGCTTCACCATCGGCGCGGGCAAGCTCATCGCCGGCTGGGACCTCGGGCTCGTCGGGCAGACCGTGGGCAGCCAGGTCATGCTCGTGGTCCCGCCCGACAAGGGGTACGGGGCCCAGGGGAACCCGAGCGCCGGCATCACCGGCACCGACACCCTCGTCTTCGTCGTCGACATCCTCGACGCCGGCGCCGCGACGCCGTCGCGGTGAGCACGGACCGACCACCGACCGACACCAGGGAGCTCCGCGTGGCCTTCGACCGCACCAAGCCCGAGATCGACTTCCCCGGCGGCGACGCCCCGGCCGACCTCGAGATCGTCGACGAGATCGAGGGCGACGGCCCCGTCGCCGAGGCGGGCCAGACCGTCTCGGCGCACTACGTCGGCGTCGCCTTCTCCTCCGGCGAGGAGTTCGACTCCTCGTGGAACCGCGGCCAGCCGCTGCAGTTCCGTCTCGGCGTCGGCCAGGTCATCGCCGGCTGGGACCAGGGCATCACGGGGATGAAGGTCGGCGGCCGCCGCCGGCTGACGATCCCCGCCCACCTCGCCTACGGCGACCGCGGCGCGGGCGGCGTCATCAAGCCGGGGGAGACGCTCATCTTCGTCGTCGACCTCGTCGACGCGCGCTGACCGCACCCGCATGACGCACGGCCGCGGCGTCCCTGCCTAGCCGAGCAGGGACGCCGCGTGCCGTCCGGCGGCGGCCGCCGCGAGGAAGGCCGCCGGGTCGGCGTCGAGCCCGCGGCCCATCGTCGAGAGCCCCACCGGGCAGGCGCGCAGCGCGTCGAGCAGCCCGTCGAGGGCGACGTCGACGAGGCGGTGCCGGCCGGCCAGCGTCGTCGCCTGCTCCCGGACCCGGGCGCCGAGGGCGGCGAGGTCGCCGTCGAGCGTCGGGACGGGCACGTCGGCCGGGACGAGCGCGACCCGGCCGTAGGCGGTGAGGCTGTGGTGCGAGACGCCGAGGTGCCGCTCCCGGGCGTCGCCGCCGGAGACCCGCAGCGAGGCGACCGGCCGCCCGCCGAGCACCCCCGCGGCGTTGACCGCCTCGCCGGCCGAGACGCCCGAGAAGCCCCAGCGGGTCCCGGTGCCGAGGTTGCCGGGGCCCTGGGCGACGACGACGACGTCGGCCCCGACGACGTGCCGCGCCGCCAGCAGCGCGCTGTGCACCGTCACCGCCTCGTGGTCGCCGCCGTACGCCTGGCCCGCGGTGACGCACGCGGCGAGCCAGCCCGCCTCGCGCAGCCCCGCGACCGCGCGGGAGAACGCCGCCGGCAGGGCGCCGCCGTCGGTGAGCACGTAGGCGACCCGCGCGTCGGGACGGTCCGCGCGGACGCCGGCGACGACCGCGGGCAGCGCGCTGTGCAGGTCGGCGACGACGACGGGCATCCCCGCGACGTCGTCCGCGTCGCGCAGCAGCGCGTGGTGGTCGGACTCCTGCTCGTCGACCCCGAGCACCATCGTCTGCAGCGGGGTGTAGCGGGCCTTGACCATGTGGCCCGGCCCGGGCGGCGGGTCCGGGGGCAGCCGGTCGGGCAGCGCGACGACGAGGGCGTAGCCGCCGGTGCCCAGGCCCCGGGCGAGCGCGCCGACGTTGAGCAGGACCCGGTCCCCGGGCTCCGGCCGGCCGACGACCGCCGGGTAGGCGAGCGCCCGCACCGCTCCCGCAGCGCCTGCACCCGCCTCGCCCTCGAGCTCGACGTCGAGCTCGACGGCCCCGGCCCACTCCCGGCGGACGCCCACGACCCGTCCGGCACGCCACACGACCACGCGGTCTCCCTTCATCCTGCCGGGCAGGCTACGTGGGATAGCGTGGCCGCGATGTCCGACCGTCGCACCGAGCGCCTGCTCAACCTCGTCATCTGCCTGCTCGCCACGCGGCGCTGGCTGACGAAGGAGCAGATCCGCGCCGCGGTGCCGCAGTACCAGGCGTGCGAGTCCGACGAGGCCTTCGACCGGATGTTCGAGCGGGACAAGGAGGACCTGCGCGAGCTCGGCGTCCCGCTCGTCACCGGCAGCGACAGCGCCTGGTTCGAGGACGAGGTCGGCTACCGCGTCGACCGGGCCGCCTACGCCCTGCCGGAGATCGACCTGTCCGCCGAGGAGGCCGCCGTCCTCGGCCTGGCCGGCCGGGTCTGGCAGCAGGCGAGCCTCGCCGGGCCGGCCGCGCGCGCCCTGGTCAAGCTCCGCGCCCTCGGCGTCGCGACGGACGACGACACGCTCGTCGGGGTCGAGCCGCGGGTGCGCACCGTCGAGCCGGCGTTCCAGCCGCTCTACGCCGCGACCCGCGACCGCGCGCCCGTCCGCTTCTCCTACCGCAAGCCGGACGGGACGGCGTCCCCGCGGGTCGTCGAGCCGTGGGCCGTCATGTCCCGCTCCGGACGCTGGTACCTCGTGGGCCGTGACCGCGACCGGGACGCGCCCCGCGCCTTCCGGCTGTCCCGCGTCGAGGGCGCCGTGCGCCGGGCCGGCGCACCGGGCACGGTGCAGGTCCCGGACGACGTCGACCCGCGCCGGCAGCTGCTCGGCGGCTTCGAGCGGGAGGACGACGGCCGGACGGCCACCGTCCTCGTCGCCCCGGGCCGCGGCGCCTTCCTGCGCCGCCGGGCGCAGGTGAGCGCCACCGACGAGGCCGGCTGGGACACCGTGACGGTGCCGGTGCGCGACGTCGAGGAGCTCGCCGAGGAGCTGTGCGGGTACGGCGACGCGGTCGTCGCGCTCGACCCGCCCGACCTGCGCGACGCCGTCGTCCGGCGGCTGAGCGGCGCGCTCGCCGCGGCGCAGGGCGCCGCAGCGGCGCCGACGGGCGGGGGAGCGGCGTGAGCGTCGGCGCGACGACGCGGCTGTCCCGGCTGCTCGCCATGGTGCCCGGGCTGCTGCGCCGCCAGGGCGTCCCGCTCGCCGAGGCCGCGGCGCACTTCGGCATCACCGAGGCCGAGCTCGTCAAGGACCTCGAGCTCCTGTTCGTCTGCGGCACACCGGGACACCTGCCGGACGACCTCATCGAGGCGGACTGGGAGTCGGGCAACGTCTACCTCGCCAACGCCGACGAGATCAGCCGTCCGCTGCGGCTGGCGCTCGACGAGGCGGTCACCCTGCTCGCGGGCCTGCGCACGCTCGCCGAGGTGCCGGGGCTGCACGACCGGGACGCCGTCGAGCGCGTCATCGCCAAGCTCTCGGCGGCCACGGGGGAGGCGGCGTCGGCGGCCCGCGCCGTCACCGTCGACCTTGCGACCGACACCCCGGAGGCCGCGCTCGCGGCCTTCCGCGACGCCCTCGCCCGGCACCGCCGGCTCCGGCTGGCCTACCTCGTCCCGAGCCGGGACGAGCTGACCCACCGCGACGTCGACCCGCTGCGCCTGGTCTCGGTGCAGGGGCGCTGGTACCTCGAGGCGTGGTGCCGGCGCGCCGACGGCATGCGGCTGTTCCGGGCCGACCGCGTCGTCGAGGCCCAGGTGCTCGACGAGCCCGCCGACCCGCCGGCCGACGCCGCCCCCCGGACGACGGACGACCTGTTCGTCCCGGCGCCGGACGACGTCGTCGTCACCCTCGACCTCGCCGCCGGCGCCCGCTGGGTCGCCGACTACTACCCGGTCGAGAGCGTCGAGGAGGGCGAGGACGGCCGGCTGCGCGTCCGGCTCGCTGCGGCGTCCCCGGACTGGGTGCCGCGCCTCGTCCTGCGCCTGGGCGGCCAGGCCGTCGTCGTCGACCCGCCCGAGCTCGCCGAGCGCACCCGCGCGCTCGCCGGGTCCGCGCTCGCGCGCTACACCTCCTGACCGCCGCGCGGCGTGAGGGCGAGACCCTTGGCGCGGCTGCGCGGCGGTGCCACGATGAGCCCCGACGCTTGACCGAGGGTGCTCAAGGTGTCGCGGAGGGCAACCGAAGCACTGGTCATCGACGCAACGTCCGAAGATCCTGCGGGAGGTGCTCCACGATGACGACCATCAAGGCTTCGTGCCCGGGGTGCGGTGACGTCGAGCTGACGCCTTCCCAGGTCCGGCTCGTCGTCTGCACCGTCAAGAGCTGGTCCTACTACTCCTTCACGTGCACGACGTGCCAGGAGGAGGTGCGCAAGCCGGCCGGGCGCGACGTCGTCGCCCTGCTCATCTCCGGCGGCGTCGTCGCCGAGCCGTGGACGATCCCGGCCGAGGCGCTCGAGGAGCACAGCGGCCCGGCGCTCACCTACGACGACGTGCTCGACTTCGCGCTGTGGATCGACTCGGCCGAGCTCGTCGTGCCGGCGGCCATGCCGCTGCGCGGCCGCCACGCCCGGACGACGCAGGGCTCCGCCTCCTGACGCGAGCACCCGCCGCCCGCCCGACGACGCCCGAGCACCCCGCCGCCCTCTAGGGTGGCGGGGTGCTCTGGTTCGCCGTCTGGACGTTGCTCGTCCTCGCCGCCCTCGGGGTGTTCGCCCTGCTCGGCCTGTCGCTGTGGCGCAAGGGCGTCGCGCTGGCCCGCGAGCTCGGTGCCGCCGCGGAGCGGCTGTCGGCGGTGACCCAGCGGCTCGAGGAGGCGCGGGACGCCGAGCCGGCCGAGCTCGCCGTCTTCGCCGACCCGGCGCTGCTGCGGGTCGAGCGCGACCGGGCCCGCAAGGCCCGTGCCCGGGCCCGGCACCGGACCGTCCGGCGCGCCTGAAACCGGTGCGCCGGGTGGGGGACACCCCGAGGCGCCCGTCACACCGCCGCCCCGGCGACGTACTATGGCCGTGGCCCTGACGGGTCGACCGCTCATCCGAGAGGACTGAAGATCCATGGGCAGGTTGTTCGACTCCCCGGTGCAGCTGATGATCATCCTTCTGATCGTCGTGCTGCTCTTCGGCGCCAAGAAGCTCCCGGACGCCGCGCGCGGCATCGGCCGGTCGATGCGCATCTTCAAGTCCGAGGTCAAGGCCATGCAGGACGACGACAAGGACGCGCGGCCGAGCACCCCGCCGACCGCGCCGCCCCCGCTCGAGGGGCGCGTCGCCGACGAGCCGGAGCGCTACAGCACCCCGGCTGACCGCCGCACCGAGTCCTGAGGACGGCGGGCGTGGCCGTCACCACGCCCCGCAGGGCCCCCAAGGATCCCGAGGGGCGCATGCCCCTGCGGGAGCACCTCGCGGAGCTCCGGACCCGGCTCGTCCGGGCCGGCATCGCGATCGTCCTCGGGTCGATCGTCGGCTGGTACCTCTACGACTGGGTCTTCGACACGCTCCAGGAGCCGCTCAACGAGGTCGGCGACGCCAACGACATCACGGCGGCGATCAACTTCAACGGCATCGCCGACGCCTTCAACCTCAAGGTGCGCCTGTCGGTGTACCTCGGCCTGCTCGTCGCGAGCCCGGTGTGGCTCTACCAGCTCTGGGCCTTCGTCGTCCCCGGGCTGACGAAGAAGGAGAAGCGCTACAGCCTCGGCTTCGTCGCCGCGGCCGTCCCGCTGCTCGTCGGCGGGGTCTACCTCGCCTGGCTCACCCTGCCGAACGCCGTCGGCTTCTTCGGCGAGTTCATCCCCGAGGGCTCGGTGCTCTTCCCGAGCGCCGAGGCGTACTTCACCTTCGCGACCCGGCTCATGATCACCTTCGGGGTGGCCATGGTCGTCCCGCTCCTGCTCGTCGCGCTCAACATGGCCGGGCTCATCAGCCACCACGCGATGGCCAAGGGCTGGCGGGTCGCCGTCTTCCTCATCTTCGTCTTCGCCGCGATCGCCTCCCCGACGCCCGACGCCGCGAGCATGATCATCCTGGCGATGCCGATGGTCGTGCTCTACATGGTCGCCGTCGGCGTCGCCTGGTGGGTCGACCGGCGCCGGGCGAAGCGGGCCGTCGCGGAGGGCTGGGGCGACCTCGACGACGACGAGGCCAGCACGATCTAGTGGTCCGGGTCGCCCTCGCGGTGAACCCGACGTCCGGGCGCGGGCGCGGGGCCTCGGCCGGGGACCGGGCCCGGCACGTGCTCGAGGACGCCGGGGTCGCCGTCGAGGTCCTCGCCACGCCCGCCGCCCGGGACGCGACCGCCCTGCGGGCCCGCGCCCGCGCCGCCCTCGACGCCGGGGTGGACGCGCTCGTCGTCGTCGGCGGCGACGGCATGGTCAACCTCGGGACGGACCTCGTCGCCGGCACCGGCGTCCCGCTCGGCGTCGTCCCCGCCGGGACCGGCAACGACGTCGTCCGTGAGCTCGGCCTGCCGTCGGCCGTCGACGCCGCCGCCCGGCACGTCGCCGACGCGCTCGCGCGCGGCGGGCGCCGCGCCGTCGACGCGGCCCGGATCACGTGGGACGGCGGCAGCCGCTGGTTCGCGGGCGTCCTCGGCGCCGGCTTCGACGCCGTCGTCAACGAGCGGGCCAACGGCTGGTCGTGGCCGCGCGGGCCACGCCGGTACGACCTCGCGATCCTGCGCGAGCTGCCGCTGTTCCGGCCCCGGCCGTACCGGCTCGTGCTCGACGGCGAGGTCTGGACCACCCGCGCCATGCTCGTCGCCGTCGGCAACACGCCCGCCTACGGCGGCGGGATGCAGGTCTGCGCCGGCGCCCGCGCCGACGACGGCCTGCTCGACGTCGTCGTCGTCGACCCGATGCCCGTCCCGACGTTCCTGCGGCTCTACCCGAAGGTCTACGCGGGGACGCACCTCGCCGACGCCCGCGTGCACGTGCGGCGGGCCCGCACCGTCGTCGTCGACGCGCCCGGCATCGTCGGCTACGCCGACGGCGAGCGCGTCGCCCCGCTGCCGCTCGCCGTCGAGGCCGTCCCGGAGGCGCTGACGCTCCTCGCCTGACGTAGCGTGAGGGGCATGAGCAGCACCGCGGGCTCGCCGGACTCCCCGGCCGCCCGGTACGCCGCGGCCCGCCGACGGCGCGAGGAGCAGGCCACCCCGCTGTCCCGGTTCCGCGAGCAGTACGAGTTCGCCCTCGACGACTTCCAGGTGCGCGCCTGCGAGGCCCTCCAGGACGGCCGCGGCGTCCTCGTCGCCGCCCCGACCGGCTCGGGCAAGACCGTCGTCGGGGAGTTCGCCGTCGAGCTCGCCCTGCGGACCGGGCGCAAGGCGTTCTACACGACGCCGATCAAGGCGCTGAGCAACCAGAAGTACGCCGACCTCGTGCGCCGGCACGGCTCGGCGGCGGTCGGGCTGCTCACCGGCGACAACACGGTCAACGGGGAGGCACCGGTCGTCGTCATGACGACCGAGGTGCTGCGCAACATGCTCTACGCGGACTCCCCGACGCTGTCCGGGCTCGGCTTCGTCGTCATGGACGAGGTGCACTACCTCGCCGACCGGTTCCGCGGGGCGGTGTGGGAGGAGGTCATCATCCACCTGCCCGACGCGGTCCAGGTCGTCTCGCTGTCCGCGACGGTGAGCAACGCCGAGGAGTTCGGGGCCTGGCTCGACACCGTCCGGGGCGACACCGAGGTCGTCGTCTCCGAGAGCCGGCCGGTGCCGCTGTGGCAGCACGTCCTCGTCGGGCAGCGGCTCTACGACCTCTTCACCGACGCCTCGGGCGACCCGGTGGCGATCGGGACGCTGCCGGTGCAGGCCGCCGCCGCCCGGGAGCGCGTCAACCCCGAGCTGCGCCGCCTCGCCCGGGACGAGGACCGCTTCGAGCGGTCCGCGCGCGGCCGGTCCGGGGGGCGGGGCGGCCGCAGCCGGCCCCGACCGCGGCACCAGGGGCCGAGCCGGGCCGAGGTCATCACCACCCTCGACCGCAACGGCCTGCTCCCGGCGATCGACTTCATCTTCCGCCGGGCCGGCTGCGAGGCGGCGGTGCAGCAGTGCCTCGCGTGGGGCGTGCGGCTCAACGGGCCGGACGAGCGCGACGAGGTGCGCCGGGTCGTCGACGCGCGGTGCGCCGACATCCCCGACGAGGACCTCGCCGTCCTCGGCTACTGGGAGTGGGTCGAGGCCCTCGAGCGCGGTGTCGCCGCGCACCACGCCGGGCTGCTGCCGACGTTCAAGGAGGTCGTCGAGGAGCTCTTCTCCCGCGGCCTGGTCAAGGTCGTCTTCGCCACCGAGACCCTCGCGCTCGGGGTCAACATGCCCGCCCGCAGCGTCGTGCTGGAGAAGCTCGTCAAGTGGAACGGCGAGACGCACGCCGACATGACGCCGGGGGAGTACACCCAGCTCACCGGGCGCGCCGGCCGCCGGGGGATCGACGTCGAGGGCCACGCCGTCGTCCTGTGGACCCCGGGCCTGGACCCCGAGGCCGTCGGCGGTCTCGCCTCGACCCGCACGTACCCGCTGCGCTCGTCGTTCCGGCCGACGTACAACATGGCGGTCAACCTCGTCGCGCAGGTCGGCCGGTCCCGGGCGCGGGAGATCCTCGAGACGTCCTTCGCGCAGTTCCAGGCCGACCGCGGCGTCGTCGGGCTCGCCAAGCAGGCCCGCAAGCAGGAGGAGGCGCTCGCCGGCTACGCCGAGGCGATGCGCTGCCACCTCGGCGACTTCACCGAGTACGCCGGGCTGCGGCGCGCGATCGCCGACCGGGAGGCGGAGCTGTCCCGCTCGGCGTCCCGCGAGCGCCGCGTCGACGCGATCGAGGCCTTGGAGAAGCTGCGCCGCGGCGACGTCATCAAGGTCCAGGCCGGCCGGCGGCCCGGGTTCGCCGTCGTCGTCGAGCCCGGCGTCCCGAGCGGCGCCGACGGCCCCCGGCCGACCGTGCTCACCCTCGAGCGGCAGGTGCGCCGGATCGCCCTGCTCGACGTGCCGAACGGCGTCGAGCCGCTCGGCCGGATCGCGATCCCCAAGACGTTCAGCGCGCGCAACCCGACGGCGCGGCGCGACCTCGCCTCGACCCTGCGGACGGCCCTCGCGTCGATGGACCTGCCCGAGCCGGCCAAGGGCCGGCGGCGCTCCGCCGCGGCCGACGACGAGCGGCTCCTCGACCTGCGCCGGCAGCTGCGGGCCCACCCGTGCCACGGCTGCGACGAGCGGGAGGACCACGCCCGCTGGGCCGAGCGGCACTGGCGGCTGCAGAAGGAGACCGACGGGCTGACCCGCCGGATCGAGGGCCGGACGAACACGATCGCCCGCACCTTCGACCGGGTGTGCGACCTGCTCGGTGAGCTCGGCTACCTCGACGGCGACACCGTGAGCCCGGCGGGCCTGCGGCTGCGCCGGATCTACGCCGAGGCCGACCTGCTCGTCGCCGAGTGCCTGCGCGAGGGCGTGTGGGACGACCTCGACGCCGCGGGCCTCGCCGCGTGCGCGAGCGCCCTGGTCTACGAGGCGCGCCGCGACGAGGGGCTCGCCCCGCGGCTGCCGGGCGGCGGCGTCAAGGAGGCGCTGACCCAGACGATCCGGATCTGGTCGACCCTGGAGGACCGCGAGCGCGACCACCGGCTCGACGCGACCCGGGAGCCGGACCTCGGGATCGCCTGGGCCGTGCACGCCTGGGCGTCGGGCGGGCGGCTGGAGAAGGTGCTCTCCGACGCCGACCTCGCCGCCGGGGACTTCGTCCGCTGGTGCAAGCAGGTCGTCGACCTGCTCGGCCAGCTCCAGCAGGCCGCCGGCGACGACGCCCAGGGAGTTCGGCTGCGCCGCACCGCGACCCAGGCCGTCGAGGCCGTCCGGCGCGGGGTCGTCGCCTACTCCTCCGTCGTCTGAGGGTCCTGCCCGCTCCACCCGCACGCGGTGAGGAACCGCTGCACGCTGGAGCCGATGCCCCAGCGCTCGACGAGCTCGATGAGCCGGGCCGGGTCGGCGGGCTCGCGGGGGAGGGCGACGTCGTCGTCGTCGACCGGCAGGTCGCGGACGACGCGGACGACGGCGGGGGCGGCCGCGAGGTAGTCCGCCGCGTCCGCGAGCTTGCGCCGCTGCCCGGCCGACATCGTCGCGTCCCCGGCCTCGACGGCGGCGAGGACGGCGGCGAGGGAGCCGAACCGGCCGACGAGACCGGCGGCGGTCTTGTCCCCGATGCCCGCGACGCCCGGCAGCCCGTCGCTCGGGTCGCCGCGCAGCACCGCCATGTCCGCGTACGCGTCCCCCGTCCGCACGCCGTGCTTGCGCTCGAGCCACGCCTGGTCGACGACCTCGAGGTTGCGCACCCCCCGGCCGATGTAGAGCACCCGCACGCCGCGCTCGTCGTCGACGAGCTGGAAGAGGTCGCGGTCGCCGGTGACGATCTCGACGTCCCGGGCGCCGGCGTCGGCGGCGCGCGTGGCGAGGGTGCCGATGACGTCGTCCGCCTCGTGGCCCGGCACGCCGATCCGGGCGACGCCGAGGGCGGCGAGGACGTCCACGATCACCTCGACCTGCGGGACGAGCGTGTCGGGCACCGCCTCGGCGGCGGTGCCGGGGTGCGCGACGCGGTGCGCCTTGTAGGACGGGATGGCCGCGACCCGGAAGGCCGGACGCCAGTCGTCGTCCCAGCACGCCACGAGCGCCTCCGGTCGGCGCCGGTCGACGAGCGTGGCCATCATGTCGAGCAGGCCGCGGACGGCGTTGACCGGCGTGCCGTCCGGCGCCGTCATCGACTCCGGCACGCCGTGGAAGGCGCGGAAGTACATCGACGCGGTGTCCAGGAGCATGAGCCGGGGGCGGGTCGCAGCGGTCACGGGCCGATCCTGCCCTACCGCGGTGCGCGCGAGAGGACGCCACGAGGGCGCGGCGCGGTCTCGACTGACGGGATGTCCTTCCGGTGAGGCGGCCCCGAGCCGCTACGCTCCCCGCCATGGAGGAGATCGACCGACAGATCGTGCGTCTGCTCGCCGAGGACGGCCGGATGAGTTTCACCGACCTCGGCAAGGCGACGGGGCTGTCGACGTCGGCCGTCCACCAGCGCGTGCGGCGCCTGGAGCAGCGCGGCGTCATCCGCGGCTACTCGGCCGTCGTCGACCCCGAGGCGCTGGGCCTGCCCCTGACCGCCTTCGTCTCGGTGACCCCGTTCGACCCCGCGGCGCCCGACGACGTGCCGGAGAAGCTGCGGCACCTGCCGGAGATCGAGGCGTGCCACTCGGTGGCCGGCGAGGAGTCCTACATCCTCAAGGTGCGCGTGCAGACCCCGGCGACCCTCGAGTCGCTGCTCGCGAAGATCCGCGCCGAGGCGGCGTGCTCGACCCGGACGACGATCGTCCTGTCGACCCCGTACGAGGCGCGCCCGATCGACCCGCCGGCGTCCCGGCTGCCCTGACCGAAGCTAGAGGCGGACGGTCTCGACCCGCGCGAGGAGCTCGCCGGTCCCGACGACCCACGGCTCGCTCGTCGGTGCCGTCATGACGAACAGGACGTCGCGGTCCGGGCCGCCGACCGCGCAGGCGTAGGCGTTCTGGCTCGTCGCCACGGTCCGGTCGAGCCGGCCGTCGACGAGCCGCAGCACCCGCGGGGCGAGGGCGTCGGCGACGTACACGGCGTCGTCCGGGCCCGCGCAGATGCCGTCCGGGGCCACGAGGTGCTCGGCGAGGTCGGCCCACACCCTGTGGTTCGACAGCGTGCCGTCCTCGCCGACGTCGTACGCCGACAGGCGCAGCCGCAGGGTCTCGGCGACGACGAGGGTGCGCCCGCCGTCGAGCAGCGCCATCCCGTTGGGGAAGCGCAGGTCCTGCGCCGCGACGGTCACGGTGCCGTCGGGGTCGACCCGCGCCAGGCGTGCCTGGCCCGCGGCGTCGTCGGCGAGGATCACCGGGATCTCGCGGGCGGCGAGGTCGGCGTGCAGGTCGTAGCCGAAGTTGCCGACCCACGCGCGGCCGGCGGCGTCGACGAGCATGTCGTTCGCGTGGAACGTCGCGACGTCCGACAGGTCGGCGTGGGTGACGACGGCGCCGTCGTCCTCCCGGCGCAGCACCCGCCGGTCGGTCATGCTCACGACGAGCAGCCGGCCGTCGGGCAGCCAGCCGAGCCCGGACGGCTGGTGCTCGACGTCGAGCACCTTCTCCTCGTGCCCGTCGAGCCCGACGGTGAAGACCGCGCGGCGGTAGAAGTCGCTGAACCACAGGCGGTCCCCGCGCCAGCGCGGGGCCTCGCCGAAGGCCAGACCGGCCAGGAGGACGTCGGTGTCCGTCATGGCGCGCAGTCTGCTGCAGCGCTCAGGCCTGCGCCAGCGCGGCCTCCCGGCTCGTCGCGGCGTGCACCGCGGCGGCGGCCGTGACGGCCTCGGCGTCGACGTTGGCCCGCCACCACGCCTGGCCCTCCTCGGGGAGGGTGTCGATCGGGTCGTAGTAGGGGTAGGTGCGGGTCAGCGCCTCGGCGTCGTCCGCCTCGATCGACGTCCGGTAGTTCTTCGTCCAGCCCGAGATGCCGCGGACGCGGTCGTACTCGTGGTTCTGGTGGACCCAGCGCTTGCCGACGAAGGGGACGTCGCAGACGATCCGCGGGGTCGCGAAGCCGGGCAGGTAGCCCATGATCCCGTGCTGGAGCTCCTGGGCCTGCGCGAGGGAGACCCGCCAGTGCTCGCTGAAGGGGATCATGTCGCACATGTAGAAGTAGTACGGCGTGATCGTCGCGCCGTCCTGGAGGGCGAAGCACAGGTCGAGCAGCGCCTCGACGGAGTCGTTGACCCCGCGCATGAGGACGCCCTGGTTGCGCACGTCGCGCACCCCGGCCTCGATCATCGCCTTCGTCGCCCGCTCGACAATCGGCGTCACCGAGCTCGCGTGGTTGACGTGGGTGTGGATCGCGAGGTTGACGCCGCGCTCGCGGGCCAGGCGCGCGACGCGGCCGACGCCCTCGACGACGTCGTCCTGGAGCCAGTGCTGCGGCAGGCCGGCCAGCGCCTTCGTCGCGAGCCGGATGTCGCGGATGTTGTCGATCTCGAGCAGCCGGGCGAGGAACGCCTCGAGGTTGCGCCACGGCATGTTCGCGACGTCCCCGCCGGAGACGACGACGTCGCGCACCTCGGGGCTGCGGCGCAGGTAGTCGACCATCGCGTCGAGCCGGCTCACGGGCTTGAGCTCGAACTTGAGCTTGGGGACGACCGGGGTGGAGTTGCCGACGAGGTCCATCCGGGTGCAGTGGCCGCAGTACTGCGGGCACGTCGGGAGCAGTTCGGCGAGCACCTTGGTCGGGTAGCGGTGGGTCAGGCCCTCGGCCACCCACATGTCGTGCTCGTGGAGGCTGTCCCGCGAGGCGAACGGGTGGCTCGGCCAGTCGGTCCGCCGGTCGGAGAACACCGGCAGCATGTACCGGCGCACCGGGTCGGCGTAGAACGCCTCGGTGTACGGCGCGCCCGCCGCCGGGGTGGCGCCGTCCGTCGCGGGGACCATCGTGTTGAGCATCTGCGGCGGCACGAGCATCGACATCGTCGCCCGCTCGGCCTGGTCCCGGGCGAGGTCGGCGTAGACGCGATCGTCGAGCAGGTCGCCCATGACCGCGCGGAGCTGGTCGACGGTCTTCACGCAGTGCGAGCGCTGCCACTGCGCGCTCGCCCACTCGGCGTCGGTGACCGCGCGCCAGCCGGGCATGCGCCGCCAGTCCGGCTCGACGAGGGGACGTCGGTGGTACCGGTAGGGCTGGCCGGTGACGGTCATCCAGGGGCTCCTCGAGGCTCAACAGATCCGGGCTCGCGGCCAGGGTACGGGAGATTCTTCTGTCCGGACAGCACGCACCCGTAGGATTTCCGCATGACCGTCTCCCGGAGCACTTCGTCGTCCCCCGTCGGCCTGCACCGTGTCGTCGAGCCCGCCGGGGTCCTGCCCCAGGCCGCCTGGCGCCTCGACGCGGGGGCCGAGCTCTGGCCGGACGAGGTCCGGGTGCGCGTCGAGCGGCTCAACCTCGACGCCGCGAGCTTCCGCCAGCTCTCGGACAAGCACGGCGGCGACGGCGACGCCGTCCGCGCCGAGGTGCTCGAGATCGTCCGCACGCGCGGCAAGATGCACAACCCGGTGAC
>JBQGCR010000656.1:0-2986 GCA_052038585.1 Kineosporiaceae bacterium | reverse complement strand
CGGACCCTGACCTCCCACGAGGTGGCCCGCGGCTCCACGCTGCTCAACATCGTCCAGCAGATCGCCTCGTCCGTCGGCGTCGCCGTCATGTCCGTGCTCCTGACGAACAACCTCAAGGAGTCGCCGCTGGCGGGTCCGGCGACGGCGACGTGGCGCGACCCCGCGCTCGTCGACCAGATCGGTGGGCCGGCCGCGGTCGCCCAGGGGCTGTCCGACGCCGCGGACGCGTTCGCGGACACGTACTGGGTCGCGGCCGTGCTCGTCGCCCTGACCTTCGTGCCGGCCTTCTTCCTCCCACGCCGGCGCGAGGAGTCGCACCTGCTCGACGACCAGGGCGCCCCGCCGGTCGTCGTCCACTGACCCCGTCCCGCAGCGGCACGCGAGGCCGCGGACCCCGGTGGGTCCGCGGCCTCAGCCGTGCGCGGCCCGGTGGGCGTCGCGCAGCGCCCGGTACCGGGGGTCGGCCTCGGCGGCGTCCCACGCCGCCTTGAAGACCCGGGCCGACTCCGCCTTGACCGGGTCCTCCGCGCCGAGCGGCAGCTCGCTGCCGTCGGCGTCGTACTTGCGACCGCCCGGGTGCCGGGCGTAGCGGCGGGAGCGGGTGAAGCCCATCTGGAGGAACTTGGGGGCTACGTCGGCGCCGCCGGCGTCGCCCGCCTCGACGTACGCGGCGAAGCGCTCGGTGATCGCCGTCGCCGAGGCCCGGGCGTCCTCGGGGGTCGCGAACCGCCACAGCGGCTTGAGCTCGTCGGTGTACGGCGGGGACCCGAAGACGCCCTGCTCGCCGCGGGCCACCCGGTAGAGCTCGGGGTGCGCCCGCAGGTCGGACTCCTCCGGGCTCATGACGGCGCGATCCGCTCCAGCGCGGTCGCGAGGTCGTCCGGGTAGGGGCTCTCGAACTCGACCCACTCCTCGGTGCCGGGGTGGGTCAGGCCGAGGCGGTGGGCGTGCAGCCACTGCCGGGTCAGCCCGAGCCGCTCGGCCAGCGTCGGGTCCGCGCCGTAGGTGAGGTCGCCGACGCACGGGTGGCGCAGCGCGGAGAAGTGCACCCGGATCTGGTGCGTGCGGCCGGTCTCGAGGTGGATCTCGGCGAGGCTCGCCGCGGGGAACGCCTCGATGACCTCGTAGTGCGTGACGCTCGGCTTGCCGGCGGCGGTGACCGCCCACTTCCAGTCCGCCGTCGGGTGCCGTCCGATCGGCGCGTCGATCGTGCCGGTGAGCGGGTCCGGGTGGCCCTGGACGAGCGCGTGGTAGACCTTCTCGACCGTCCGGTCGCGGAAGGCCTGCTTGAGCCGGCTGTAAGCGTACTCGCTCTTCGCGACGACCATGAGGCCGCTCGTGCCGACGTCGAGCCGGTGGACGATCCCCTGCCGCTCGGCCGCGCCGCTCGTCGCGATGCGGTACCCGGCGGCGGCGAGCTGGCCGACGACCGTCGGCCCGGTCCAGCCGGGGCTGGGGTGGGCCGCGACGCCGACGGGCTTGTCGACGACGACGAGGTCGTCGTCGTCGTACGCGATCCGCATGCCCTCGACGACGGCCTCGTCGACGGGCGCGGCGGCGGACGGCGGGTCCGGCAGGTCGACCTCGAGCCACGCCCCCGCGGCGAGCCGGTCGGACTTGCCCGCGGGGCGCCCGTCGAGGCTCACCGCCCCGGCCGCGGCGAGGTCGGCCGCCGCGGTCCGGGACAGCCCGAGCAGGCGGGAGAGCCCGGCGTCGACGCGTTCGCCGGCGAGGCCGTCGGGCACCGGCAGGGTGCGGCGCTCAGGCATGCTCGCGCCGCCCGTCGAGGCCGATGCCGACGAGGCCGAGCAGCGCGATGAGGACCGCCGCGCAGACGATCGCGGAGTCCGCGACGTTGAAGATCGGGAAGTCGATGAACGGGAACTTCAGGAACTCGAAGAAGTCGACGACGTGGCCCCGGGCGATGCCGGGGCTGCGGACGAGCCGGTCGACGAGGTTGCCGACGGCTCCCCCGAGCAGGAGGCCGAGCGCGACCGCCCACCAGGCGCTGGCGACCTTGCGCGACTGGCGGACGATGAGGACCGCGACGACGGTCGCGACGACCGTGAAGACCCACGTGCCGTTGGTGAGGAACGAGAACGCCGCCCCGGGGTTGCGGATGAGCCGCAGCTGGAACCAGCCCTCGACCACCTGCACCGGGGTGTTGGGCTCCAGGGCGGCCACGGCCCACACCTTCGACGCCTGGTCGACGGCCAGGACGACGACGGCGACGGCGAGCAGGAGCAGCGGGCGCGGACGGGGCGCGGCCGCAGCCGTCCCGTCCGCGGAGACGGCGGCAGGGTCACTCATGATGCTTCCAGGGTGCCACGGCGACGCCGGCGCGCCGTCCGCCGGTGACCTCAGCGACGCTCCTGGGCCTGCTTGCACGTGACGCACAGGGTGGCGCGCGGGAACGCCTGGAGGCGGGCCTTGCCGACGGGCCCGCCGCACGACTCGCACGTGCCGTAGGAGCCGTCGGCGATCCGCTCGATCGCGTGGCGGGTCTGGAACGCGGTCTCCCGCGTCGCGGCGAGCAGGGTGAGCTCCTGCTCGCGGCCGTAGGCCTTGGAGCCCGCGTCGGCCGGGTCGTCCCCCGCCCCGGAGACGCCGTCGCGCAGGGCATCGGCGATCCCGGTCTGGATCTGCGCCACCTCGTCCTCGAGGCGCGCGAGCTCCGCCTCGAGCTCGGCCCGCACCTGCGCGAGCTCCTCTCGGCTCCACGGGTCCTCCCCGGGGCGCACCGCGAGGGCGGCTGCGGTGGCTACCGCGGACCGAGGCGCTGCCGCCGTCGCGGGCGTCGCGGTCTTCTTCGCGGGGGGCGCGGTCTTCTTCGCGGGGGGCGCGGTCTTCTTCGCGGCGGCCGCGGTCTTCTTGGCGGGCGCAGCGGTCTCCTTCGCCGGCGCAGAGGCCTTCCTCGGCGGCGCCGCGGTCGTCTTCGCCGGCGCCGCGACCTTCTTCGCCGGAGCCGCAGCCTTCTTCGCCGGCG
>JBQGCR010000655.1:0-2559 GCA_052038585.1 Kineosporiaceae bacterium | reverse complement strand
TGACGTCGACGGCGACGGGGACGACGGCGCCGTCGGCGCCCTTCGTCGTCACCGTGAGCAGGGGGGTCGTCGAGCCGTCCCGGTAGACGCGGTAGCCGGTCGCGCCGGTCGAGGGCGTCCAGGCCAGCGTCACCGATCCCGGTGCGGCGGTGGCGGTCAGACCCGTCGGGACGGCCGGCAGCGTCGTGCTCGAGACCGTCGTCTGCGGGCCCTCCCCGGCGCTCGAGGTGGCGGAGACGCTGTACGTCTGCGTCGTCGCCGTGGGCAGCGGGCTGTCGGCCCAGCCCGGGGTCGTCGGGCGGGCGACGACGACGCCAGCCCGCCGCACGACGTAGCCCGTCGCGTTCGCGGTCGCGGTCCAGGACAGCGAGATCCGCGTGCTGCCGGGTGCCGCGGCGAGGCCGGTCACCGCGCCGGGGACCGGGACGGCGACGGCCTGCCCGGACCGCGCCGGGCCCGGCGCCGACATCGCGCCGGAGGCGATCGCCGCGACCGCCCAGCTGTGGGGGACGTCGCCGGGGACGACGTCGGTCGCCGTCGTCGTCAGCGTCGCGAGCGTCGGCACGCCGTCGCGCAGGACGCGGTAGGACGTCGCGCCCGCGACGGCCGGCCAGGTCAGGGTGACCCTGCCGGTCGCCGGGGTGAGCGTGGGGGCCGCCGGGCTCGCCGGCGCGCCTGCGCGGGGGGTCGCCTGGAGGTCGCGGACCGCCCGCACCGCCGCGGCGTCGCCGTCGATCCGCCAGGCGAAGCCGCCGTCGACGTCGAAGTAGACGACCGCGGTGAGCCGGGGCAGGCCGGTCGTCGAGCCGATCGCCGTGAGCCACTCGGCGCGCGTGCGGCCGGCCGAGCCGGCGACGGACGCCGACGGCGGGCACACGCCGGTCTCGGTGACCCACACCGGCAGCCCGGGGTCGAGCGCCGTCACCCGGGCGTAGGGGGCGCGGACGACGTCGGCGAACGAGGTCCAGCCGGAGTAGCAGGAGTAGCCGTCGATGCCGAGGACGTCGACGGTGTCCCGGCCGGGCCAGTACTGCTCGAGCGTGTTCGTCGCGGGCGCGTCGCTGCGGTTGGGTGCCCAGACCCAGCGCACGTTCGTCGCGCCGTGGGCCGTGAAGACCTCGTGGAGGTGGCGCCAGGCGGCGACGAAGTCCGAGGGCGAGTTGCCGTTGACGCCGCCGGCCCAGGGGTACCAGTTGCCGTTCATCTCGTGCATCGGGCGCAGGTAGACGGTGCGGCCCATCGCGGCGAGCGAGAGCGCCCACGAGCGCAGGTAGGCGTCGTGCTTGCCGGCGGCGATCTCGCGCAGGCTGTAGGCCGCCTGCGCGGTCCCCAGGGCCGGGTTCCACGGCTCCCACGTGATCATCACGGCGCGGCCCTCGTCGCTCCACCGGGCCAGCGTCGCGAGCGTCGTCGCGTCGAGCGCCGCCGTCGGGCCCGCCCACGCGCGGTAGACGCCGACGACGGCGGCCTTCGCCCCGGTCGCGCTCTCGTACGCGGCGAGCGCCGTCGTCGGTGAGGTGCCCGTGCCGACCGGGGCCACCGCCACCCCGAGGCTCACGCCCTGGCGGAGCAGCGTCGAGGAGTCGGCCTGCAGGAGGGCCACGGGCGACGGCCGCCCGAGCAGCCCGAGCGCGAGAACGGCGTGCGCGGCCGCGAGGACGACCCCGCGCCGCCGCAGTGAGGTGGCCACGGTCCAACGGTGACGGACCAGGCGTCTCGACCACTACCGCCCACCCGGGTGGCCCGTCCCCTGCTCCGGTCACGCGCCGTCACGCCGTGCCCCGTGCGAGGATCGCCGCGCGTCGACCACGTCGCGGGCCGACGCGACCAGCCGTCCGGATCGTCGTGGAAGGAGTCTGCTGTGGCGCCGCGCAACGAGTACGCGTCTCTCGCCCACTTGCCGGAGGTCCCGGCGCGGCTCGTCGTGCTCGTCGACGACCTGCGTTCCTTCCGCGACGAGCGACCGGCCCTGGTCGCGAGATCGAGCGCGGCAGGGGTTGCGCTGCTCCGTGAGCTCCACGAGCCGCCGCACGATGTGCGCGGCAGGCTCACGATCGACGAGCTGTGGCTGGACCACGACCTCGGTGGCGCCGACACGATCATGCCGGTGGTCGAGTACCTGCAGGAGCGGGCCTTCAGCGGCGACGGGCTCGACGTCAGGGCGGTGTTCGTGCACTCGGCCAACCCCGTCGGCGCCGACTCGGTCGTCCTCGGTCTGCGTCGCTTCGGGTACCCGGTGTCCCGGGCCGCGACCGACCTGCTCGTCAGCACCGAGGTGCCGGGGCAGGCCACGTAGGAAGCAGTCCCTCCGGGACCAAGGTGCTGCCCGGCTCCGAGCGCGCTGCCGTAGCGGAGAGCCTGCTGGCGTCAGGCGATGCCTCAGGCGGGGAAGTTTCAGCGCGACGAGGACCGACACGCGTCATCGCGCGTTGTGTCGAGGGCCGACGGATGCGGCACCATGGACCCGCACCAAGGAGGGCTGGCCGAGCGGCCGATGGCGGTGGTCTTGAAAACCACTGAGGCGAAAGTCTCCGGGGGTTCGAATCCCTCGCCCTCCGC
>JBQGCR010000654.1:0-6553 GCA_052038585.1 Kineosporiaceae bacterium | reverse complement strand
TTGCGACGACGGCGTCCAGTACGGGGACGCCGTGGGCGGCGAACATGTCGCGCGCCTGGTACTCGAACAGGTCCACGGCAAACAGTCCTCATCATCGGGGCTGGTGAACGCCATAGACCCTAGTCCTGCGGCAAGGGACTTCCGGTCACGGGGCACGTGCGACGCGTCACGCCGGCCCGGACGCGCGCCGAGCGGTCACCCCGGGCCGTCCGGCTCAGACCGTCTGCCCGACGTTCGCGCCGACCCACTCGACGATCTGCGCCATCGGCGTGCCGGGGGTGAACACCTTGCGCACGCCGAGGGCCTCGAGCTGCGGGATGTCGGCGTCGGGGATGATCCCGCCGCCGAAGACGACGATGTCCTGCGCGCCGCGCTCGGCGAGCACCTCGAGGACGCGGGCGAACAGCGTCATGTGGGCTCCGGACAGCACCGACAGGCCGATCGCGTCGGCGTCCTCCTGCACCGCGGCGTCGACGATCTGCTCCGGCGTCTGGTGCAGGCCCGTGTAGACGACCTCCATGCCGGCGTCGCGCAGGGCGCGGGCCACGACCTTCGCGCCGCGGTCGTGCCCGTCCAGCCCGGGCTTGGCGACGACGATCCGGAGCGGTGCCATCTGCTGCCTCCTCGCAGGGACTCCCACGGTCGTGGCGAGCCTATGTCGCTAGCGTCATGAGCGTGAGGGCCCAAAGACCAGGGCACAGGGTATGGGTCACCTCACACAGGGACTCTCCCCGACCCGGGACGCTGCCGAGAGGACGGTCATGACGACGCCACGGGACGCCGGCGCGGCGGCGGCGCAGGAGCCACCCGCCCCCGCGGGCTCGGTGCTGGGCCCGTGCGCCTCGACGCTCGTCGGCACCGCGGCCTCCGCGGCGGTCGGCGGGCTGGCTGCGGTCGCGGCGCTCGGGTCGGCGCTGCCGCGCCTCGCGACGCCGACCGGGCTGACCGGGGCGGCGGTGGAGTCGGCCTGGGTGGCCGCGCACCTGCTGCTCTACCCGTGGGGGGCGCTGCGGGAGCGGCACGAGGTCGTCGACCGGTTCGGCACGGCGGGGCTGCCCCCGGTGCGCCGCGCCCTCCTCGTCGGCGACGTCGAGGCTGCGGGGACGCCGATCGTCCTCGTCCACGGGATGCTCGACAACCGCGCCGTCTTCACCGTCCTGCGCCGCCAGCTGCGCCGGCGGGGCTTCGACCGCGTCGTCACCGTGAACTACTCGCCGCTGACGAACGACATCCGCGCCGCGGCCGTCGAGCTCGGCGCGGAGATCGAGGCCCTCGTCGCGACGACCGGGTACGAGCGGGTCCACGTCGTGGGCCACAGCCTCGGCGGGCTCATCGCCCGGTACTACGTCCAGCGGCTCGGCGGCGACGCCCGCGTGCACACCCTCGTCACGCTCGGGACGCCGCACCGCGGCAGCGAGCTCGCCCGGCTCCTGCCGGTGCGGCTCGGCCGCCAGCTGTCCCCGGGGTCCTCGCTGTACCGCGAGCTCGACGCCCGGGCCCGCGGGCTGCGCACCCGGTTCGTCGCGTACTGGTCCGACCTCGACCAGGTCGTCGTCCCCCACGTGCACGGCCGGCTCGACCACCCGGACCTCGCCGCCCGCAACGTCTGCGTCGCCGGTGCCGGGCACATGAGCATCCCCCTCAAGGGCGTCGACGCCCACGAGATCGCCGCGCTGCTCTCCCAGCTCGACCCCGACGGCGCCACCGTGCGACAGGGCGTGACGACGCTGCCCCGCTGACGCGCCCTTCTCGTCGCCGCACGCACGACGGCTCCGGCCGGGCGAGGGGGGCCCGGCCGGAGCCGTCGTGCCGTCCGGGTGGTGTCACCCAGGCGTCGTCGTCAGAGCAGGTTGAACGTCGTCGTCAGGCTCCCGCCGAGGACGGACTCGACGACGATCGTGCCCGCCGTGGTCGCCCGCAGACCCGCCGGCGTGTTCCGGAGCCGGAAGTCGTACGTGCAGACCCCGAGGTCGCCGGCCGGGGTGGCCGTGCCGAGGCGGGTCTTCACACCGTTGCGCATCCAGGAGACGGTGATCGTGTTGTTCGCGGAGCAGTACTGCGCCGTGCCGCGGACCCGCCACTCGAGGCTGCCCCGCTTGTACTGCGCCTGGTCGACCGTGACGTCGTCGACGTCGCTCGTCACCGTGACGGTGTCCGTCGCCGGCGTCGTGCCCGGGGTCCCGGTCACCGTGAGGGTGAAGGTCCAAGAGCCGTTCGTCGTCCCGGTCGGCACCGTGAACGTCGGGTTCGCGGTGTTCGTCGCCGACAGGGTGATCCCCGACGGGGCCGTCCACTGGTAGCCGGTCGCGAACTGCGACGCGCCGCCGTTGAGCGTGACGACCGAGGTCGGGATCACGTTGAGCTGGTCGACTCCCGCGTTGGCGACCGGAGGCGTCGCGGCACCGGACACGTGCACCGTGAAGGTGGCGGTGTCGGTGTTGCTCGTGCCCGGACCGGTGACCCTGAGCGTGACGACGTAGTCGCCCGGCTGGCCCGGTGTCAAGGTCGTCGACTGCGCCGTCGGCGTCGTCAGGGAGCCGCCGTTGGTGACGGACCACTCCCGTCCGACGATCGTGCCCTGCGAGGCGATCGAGTCGAAGGTCAGCGTCTGGCCGACGGAGATCTCGTTCGTGTCCGCGGTGATCGCGGCGACGACCTGGGCCGAGTCGAACTCGCCGCCGGTGATGACGACGTCGTCGCCGTCACGTCCGTTCTGGTCGGACATGACGGTCACCTCGGCCGGCGGTGCCGGCAGGTCGGGGACGACGAAGGTGCGGACGCCGTTGGAGCCGGACAGGGTCACCTCGGCGTCCGGGTAGCCGACGAGGGTCAGGGTGCTCGACGAGGACCCGGAGTCGGCGACGACCTCGAGAGCCTTCGAGGAGGTGTCCCACCGAGCGCTGATGACGTGGACCTTGTCGCCGAAGTGGGACGGCTTGACGTGCGACGTCGTCCGAGGGCTGTCGCTCGTGTTGGTCACGACGAGGTCGGCGGGCGGCGCGCCGTCGACGGCGACGCGGACGAAGTACTCGCCGTTGCCCGCGCTGGACATGATCGTCTGGGAGATGTTGGTCCCGGACACGACGAGACGCTGGTCCTTGGCGCTCTTCGCCCAGATGTCGATGTACTTGTTCGCCGAGGAGCCGGTGTCGCGGTAGTTGGCCTTGAGCACCTCGACCCCCATCCGCGTGGCGATCTTGCCCTGGACGGCGAACTGGTCATTCTCGATGCAGTCGTCGGTCGCGACCGGGTCGTCCCCGAGGGCCGCGTTCTCGCAGAGCTGGGTCGAGCCGGTGAAGGAGCCGGCCGGGCCCTCGACGCGGAAGAAGTTCGTGTCGTAGGGGCTGCCGACGACCGTGTGCTCGACGGTCACGTCGCCGAGGTAGCCCGTGGGCGCCGCCGGGGCCACGTCCGGGTCCCACTTGAGGAAGGGCCCGACGCGGGCGGCGAGGGTCTGGTCGAAGACGCCGTCCCACGTGAGGTTGCCGATGTCCTCGGTCGTGTTGAGGCCCTTCACCGCACCGGCCTCGGCGACGATCGTGTCCGTGCCGAAGGGGTGGGTGACCCGGTAGGTCGCGCCGTCGATGACGCCGGCGACGCGGATCCGGACGCGGCCGAAGCTCACGCCCTCGTTGACCGCGGGGAGCTCGTTCTGGAAGGCCGCCTCGAGGGCGGTGACGAGGAGGCCGGTCTCGCCGCCACCGGCGTCGATCGGCGACTCGGCCGCGGCCCAGAAGGCCTCGTCGGGGAAGTTGTCCGGGAAGTGCACCGGCGCATCGGGGTTCGGGACCTCGCCCATGATGCAGTACGGGTCACCGGGGTCGGTGCAGAGCTCGAGCTTGACGCCGTTGGTGTCCTCGTACCACAGCGGGAAGCCGTTGGACTCGTCGATCGGGCCGACGGTCTTGAGGCCCACCGTGTTGTCGATGTGGGCCGGCGGCGGGGCGGCGGCGACAGCCGCCACGATACCGCTGGCGGCCAGTGCGGCCGTCGCGACGGCAATACCTGCCGTCGTCGTCATCCTTCGCATGGGTGTCGCCCTTCATGGCTGCGAGGGCTGATGGGAATGGCTCGACGCCCAAGGGCCGCCCTCGCCTGGCCCCCCACGGACACAGTGGGACAAGGGACGTATGTCCCGGCAGCCCTGGTCGCGGGGGGTGAGCGGGCCGAGATATGGGGGTTATGACTCGTCGCTCTGCGTGTCCGGGCAGGACCGGCGAGGTGTCAGAGCTTGGTGACGGGCGCGTACCGCAGGAGGAGGCGCTTGACGCCCTGGTCCTTGAAGTCGACGTGCGCCATGGCCTTGTCCCCGCTGCCCTCGACGCGGACGACCGTGCCCACGCCGAAGGTGTCGTGGGTGACCTTGTCCCCGTCCTCGAGGTGGACCACCTCGCGGTTGCCCGGCGACGACACCCCGGGGCGCTGGGCGAGCCGGGCGACGGCCGGGGTGCCGGCGGGCCGCATGACGGTCGAGTCACCGCGGCGCCAGTCGAGCAGGTCGGGCGGGACCTCGTCGAGGAACCGGCTCGCGGGGTTGTAGTTCGGCTGCCCCCAGGCGCTGCGGACCGCGGCCCGGGAGACGTAGAGCCGTTCGCGGGCGCGGGTGATCCCGACGTAGGCCAGCCGCCGCTCCTCGGCGAGCTCGGTGGCGTTCCCCAGCGAGCGCATGTGCGGGAAGGTGCCGTCCTCGAGCCCGGTGAGGAAGACGACGGGGAACTCCAGGCCCTTGGCGGTGTGCAGCGTCATGAGGGTGACGACGCCCTCGTCCTTCGCGAGGTGCTCGCTGCCGGCGACGGCCTCGTCCGGGATCTCGTCGGCGTCGGCGACGAGGGAGACCTGCTCGAGGAAGTCGGTGAGCGTCCCCTCGGGGTTGGCCGCCTCGTACTCCCCCGCGACGGCGACGAGCTCGGCGAGGTTCTCCACCCGCCCCTCGTCCTGCGGGTCGTGGCTCGCGCGCAGCTCGGCGAGGTAGCCGGTCTGCTCCAGGACCGCCTCGAGCGCCGTCGCCGGGCCGGCGCCGCCCTCGACGAGCGTGCGCAGCCCGTCGAGCAGGTCGGTGAACGACCGGATGCACGTCAGCGACCGGGTGGCGATGCCGGGCGCGTCCTGGGCGCGGAACAGCGCGGCCGCGAACGAGATCCGCTCGCGGTCGGCGAGCGCCGCGACGCACGCCTCGGCGCGGTCCCCGATCCCCCGCTTGGGGACGTTGAGGATCCGCCGCAGGTTGACCGTGTCGTCGGCGTTGGCGAGCACCCGCAGGTAGGCCAGCGCGTCCTTGACCTCGCGCCGCTCGTAGAACCGGGTGCCGCCGACGACCTTGTACGGCAGGCCGACCCGGACGAAGACCTCCTCGAGCGCCCGGCTCTGCGCGTTGGTCCGGTAGAAGACCGCGACGTCGCCGGGCCGCACGCCCTCGCGGTCGTGGAGCCGGTCGATCTCCTCGGCGACGAAGGACGCCTCGTCGTGCTCGTTGTCCGCGACGTAGCCGATGATCCGGGCACCCGAGCCGGACTGCGTCCACAGCCGCTTCGGCTTGCGGTCGGGGTTGCGCTCGATGACGGCGTTCGCGGCGGACAGGATCGTCTGGGTCGAGCGGTCGTTCTGCTCGAGCAGGATCGTCCGCGCGTCCGGGTAGTCGTCCTCGAACTCGGCGATGTTGCGGATCGTCGCGCCGCGGAAGGCGTAGATCGACTGGTCGGCGTCGCCGACGACGGTGAGCTCGGCGGGCGGGACGTCGTCCGTCCTCGGCGCGTCCCCCTCGGCCTCCCGCTCCGCCGCCCGCATCACCTGGGACAGCGACCCGCCGACGAGCTCGCGGACGAGGACGTACTGCGCGTGGTTGGTGTCCTGGTACTCGTCGACGAGGACGTGCCGGAAGCGCCTGCGGTAGTAGGACGCCACGTCCGGGAACGCCTGGAGCACGTTGACGGTCGTCATGATGATGTCGTCGAAGTCGAGCGCGTTCGACTGCCGCAGCCGCCGCTGGTAGCCCTTGTACGCCTCGGCCAGGGCGATCTCCGTCGGCGTGCCCTCACGGACCCGGTCGGCGAAGGTCTCCTCGTCGACGAGCTCGTTCTTGAGGTTGCTCACCTGGTGGCTGAAGGACTTGGGCGGGTACTTCTTCGGGTCGAGGTCGAGCTCGCGGCAGACCAGACCCATGAGCCGCTGCGAGTCCGCCGCGTCGTAGATCGAGAAGCTCGACCGCAGGCCGACCTTCGTCGCCTCCCGGCGCAGGATGCGCACGCAGGCCGAGTGGAAGGTCGAGACCCACATCGTCGTCGCGCGCGGCCCGACGAGCGCCTCGACGCGCTCGCGCATCTCCGCGGCGGCCTTGTTCGTGAAGGTGATGGCGAGGACCTGCCCCGGCCGGACCCCGCGCGCACCGATGAGGTGGGCGATCCGGTGCGTGAGCACCCGGGTCTTGCCCGAGCCGGCGCCGGCGACGATGAGCAGCGGCGACCCCGAGTGCAGGACGGCCTCGCGCTGCTCGGTGTTGAGGCCCTCGAGGAGGGAGTCGACGGGGACGGCGATCTGCGCGCCGGCGCCCTCGCCG
>JBQGCR010000653.1:0-7363 GCA_052038585.1 Kineosporiaceae bacterium | reverse complement strand
GGCCGCACGTCCTACCGCGGCCTGGTCCAGGTGCTCGAGGGCGCCCACCACAGCGCCTCGACGGTGCGCTGCGACGCCCTGCTCGTCGACCAGATCAGCCGCTCGGACACCTACCCGTACGTCGACGTCCGCGAGGACGACGTCTCGATGGGCCACGAGGCGACCGTCTCGAAGGTCTCCGAGGACCAGCTGTTCTACCTCATGTCCCGCGGGATGGCCGAGGACGAGGCCATGGCGATGATCGTGCGCGGGTTCGTCGAGCCCATCGCGCGCGAGCTGCCCATGGAGTACGCCCTCGAGCTCAACCGCCTCATCGAGCTGCAGATGGAAGGGGCCGTCGGCTGATGGCAGCCACGAGTACCGAGAACCCGGACACCGTCGAGGGCCAGGAGCACGCCCGCGCGGTCGGCGAGACCCTGGAGAAGGCGGGCACGCTCGCCTCCGGGGCCGCGCCGGCCCCCGCCGAGGCCGTGCGCCCGCACAGCCACGGGCCGGGCTCGCCGGTGCCGGACCAGTCGCGCGCCGAGCGCTTCGCGTCGTTCGACGTCGAGGCCTTCGAGGTGCCGACCGGCCGCGAGGAGGACTGGCGGTTCACGCCGATGGACCGCCTCCACGGCCTGCACACCGGCGCCCCGGCGAGCGGCCCCGCGCCGCAGGTCGACGTCGAGCTCGACCCCGCCCTGACCGCGCAGACCGTCGCGACGGACGACCCGCGGGTCGGCCGGGCCGGCACCCCGGAGGACCGGGTCGCCGCGCAGGCCTTCACGGCCAGCGAGGGCGCCCTCGTCGTCACCGTCCCCCGGGGCGCGGTCGCCGAGCGGCCCTCGTACCTGCGGGTCACCGGCCACGGCGGGACGACGTACGCCCACCTCGTGCTCCTCGCCGAGCGCGAGTCGGCCGCCGTCGTCGTCCTCGACCACCGCGGCTCGGGGACGCTCGCGGCGAACGTCGAGATCGACGTCGAGGACGGCGCGCAGCTCACGGTCGTCTCGCTCCAGGACTGGGCGGACGACGCCGTCCACCTGTCGGCGCAGCATGCCCGGCTCGGGCGGGACGCGCGGCTCAAGCACGTCGTCGTCACCCTCGGCGGGGACCTCGTCCGCGTGACGCCGTCGGCCCGGTTCACCGGCCCCGGCGCCGAGGTCGAGATGCTCGGCCTGTACTTCGCCGACGCCGGCCAGCACCTCGAGCACCGGCTCTTCGTCGACCACGCGGTGCCGCACTGCCGCAGCAACGTCGTCTACAAGGGCGCGCTGCAGGGCGAGGGCGCGCACGCCGTCTGGGTCGGGGACGTCCTCATCCGCGCGGCGGCCGAGGGCACGGACACGTACGAGCTCAACCGCAACCTCGTCCTCACCGACGGGGCGCGCGCGGACTCGGTGCCCAACCTCGAGATCGAGACCGGCGAGATCGTCGGCGCGGGCCACGCCTCGGCGACCGGCCGCTTCGACGACGAGCAGCTGTTCTACCTCCAGGCGCGCGGCATCAGCGAGTCCGAGGCGCGCCGGCTCGTCGTCCGCGGCTTCTTCGTCGAGCTCATCCAGCAGATCGGCGTCCCGGAGATCCAGGAGCGGCTCGAGGCGGCCATCGACGCCGAGCTCGAGCGCAGCATCGGGGCGGTGGCGTGAGCGCGCAGAAGGCCTGCACCCTGGCGGACCTGCCGGACGTCGGCGCGCACCGCGTCGTCCTCGGCGGGGTCGCCGTGGCGGTCGTCCGTGACGAGGACGGCGGCCTGCACGCGATCGGCGACCAGTGCACCCACGCCGACGTCTCGCTGTCCGAGGGCGACGTCGACGACTGCTCGATCGAGTGCTGGCTGCACGGCTCGCGCTTCGACCTGCGCACGGGCGAGCCGACGTCGCTGCCGGCGATCCGCCCCGTCCCCGTGTTCCCCGTGACCCTCGACGGCGACGACGTCCTCGTCGACGTCACCACGACCGTCGGCGCCTCCGGCGCCGCGAAGGAGAGCTGAACCGACATGGCCACCCTGGAGATCCGGGACCTGCACGTCACCGTGGAGGCCGAGGCCGGGACGAAGGAGATCCTCCGCGGGGTCGACCTCACCGTCCGCTCCGGCGAGACCCACGCGATCATGGGCCCCAACGGCTCGGGCAAGTCGACCCTGGCGTACTCGATCGCCGGCCACCCGAAGTACACGATCACCGGCGGCACCGCGACGCTCGACGGCGAGGACCTCCTCGCGATGAGCGTCGACGAGCGGGCCCGCGCGGGGCTCTTCCTCGCCATGCAGTACCCGGTCGAGATCCCCGGCGTCACGGTGTCGAACTTCCTGCGCACCGCGAAGACCGCCCTCGACGGCGAGGCGCCCAAGCTGCGCACGTGGGTCAAGGACGTCAAGCAGGCGATGACCGACCTGCGGATGGACCCCGCCTTCGCCGAGCGCAACGTCAACGAGGGCTTCTCCGGCGGCGAGAAGAAGCGCCACGAGATCCTCCAGCTCGAGCTGCTCAAGCCGAAGATGGCGATCCTCGACGAGACCGACTCCGGCCTCGACGTCGACGCGCTCAAGGTCGTCAGCGAGGGCGTCAACCGCGTGCGCTCCGGCGGCGAGGTCGGCGTCCTGCTCATCACGCACTACACGCGGATCCTGCGCTACATCAAGCCCGACTTCGTCCACGTGTTCGTCGACGGCAAGGTCGTCGCCGAGGGCGGCGCGGAGCTCGCCGAGCAGCTCGAGGCGGAGGGCTACGACCGCTACACGGGCCAGCCCGCGGGCGCGACCCGGTCGCACTGAGCCCGACGATGACGACGACGTCCTCGGCCGGCACGCTGGCCCTGCCGTTCTCCGACGAGGAGGTCGCGCGACTGCGCGCCGACTTCCCGGTGCTCGCGCGCACCGTCGGGGCGGCCGGGCGCCCGCTGGTCTACCTCGACTCGGCGGCGACGGCGCAGCGTCCGACGGTCGTGCTCCACGCCGAGCAGGACTACCTCGAGCGCTCGAACGCCGCCGTCCACCGGGGCGCGCACGCGCTCGCGGAGGAGGCGACGGACGCGTTCGAGCAGGCCCGGGCCGCCGTCGCGGCCTTCGTCGGCCGCGCCGAGGACGAGCTCGTCTGGACCCGCAACGCGACCGAGGGGCTCAACCTCGTGGCGTTCGCGCTGTCCGACCCGGACGCCGGCGCGCTCGCGCTGCGCCCGGGGGACGAGGTCGTCGTCACCGAGATGGAGCACCACGCCAACCTCGTGCCGTGGCAGCGCGCCTGCGCCCGCACCGGCGCGACGCTGCGCTGGGTGCCGCTCACCGACGAGGGCCGGCTCGACCTCGCCGCGCTCGACGACGTCGTCACCGCCCGGACGAAGGTGCTCGCGTTCACGCACACCTCGAACGTCCTCGGCACGGTCAACCCGGTCGACGTGCTCGTCGCCCGGGCCCGCGCCGTCGGGGCGCTCGTCGTCCTCGACGCGTGCCAGTCGGTCCCGCACGCCCCGGTCGACCTCGCCGCGCTCGACGTCGACCTCGCCGTGTTCAGCGCGCACAAGATGCTCGGCCCCACGGGGATCGGTGCCCTGGCAGGCAAGCGCGACGTCCTCGCCGCGCTGCCGCCGGTGCTCACCGGCGGCTCGATGGTCGAGCGCGTGACGATGGAGGCGGCGACCTTCCGCCCGCCGCCGCAGCGCTTCGAGGCCGGTACCCCGCCGGTGAGCCAGGCCGTCGCCTGGCACGCGGCCGTCGACTACCTCGCGACCGTCGGACCGGAGCGGGTCGCCGCGCACGAGCACGCGCTCGCGCAGCGGCTGCTCACCGGGGTCTCGACCCTGCCCGGCGTGCGGGTCCTCGGGCCGACCGAGGCCGTCGACCGGGTCGCCGCGGTGAGCGTCGTCGTCGAGGGCGTCCACCCGCACGACGTCGGCCAGGTGCTCGACGACGCCGGCGTCGCCGTCCGGGTCGGCCACCACTGCGCGCAGCCGGTGCACCGCCGGTTCGGCGCGACGGCGAGCACCCGGGCCAGCGCGTACCTGTACACGACCGCGGCCGAGGTGGACGCCTTCCTCGACGCGCTGTCCGGCGTGCGCGCCTACTTCGGGAGGAGCTGAGGTGTCCGGGCTCGAGCAGCTGTACCAGCAGGTCATCCTCGACCACGCCAGGGAGCGGCACGGCCACGGCCTGCGCGAGCCCGCCGGCGGGTCGGTCGGCGCGCAGAGCGAGCAGTACAACCCGCTGTGCGGCGACGAGGTGACCCTGCGGGTCGCCGTCGCCGAGACCGCCTCCGGGCCCGTCGTCACCGACGTGTCGTGGGAGGGCGAGGGCTGCTCGATCAGCCAGGCGTCGACGTCGGTGCTGCACGACCTCGTCACCGGCTCCGGCGTCCCCGCGGCGCGGGCCGTCGTCGAGGAGTTCCGGACGATGGTGCGCTCCCGGGGGCAGGTCACCCCCGACGAGGAGGTGCTCGGCGACGCCGCGGCGTTCGCCGGCGTCGGCCGGCACGCCAACCGCGTCAAGTGCGCGATGTTGGGATGGACCGCGTTCGAGGACGCGTTGTACCGCGCGGTGCCGGCGCTGTTCGAGGCGACGGTGCCGGACGCAGACACCCAGGAGGAGAGGCAGTGAGCGAGACGAGCACGACGACCCCCGCGGACGTGGCCGACGTCGAGGAGGCCCTGCGCGACGTCGTCGACCCCGAGCTGGGGATCAACGTCGTCGACCTCGGCCTCATCTACGGGGTCATGGTCGACCAGAACAACCACGCGGTCATCGACATGACGCTCACGTCGGCGGCGTGCCCGCTGACCGACGTCATCGAGGACCAGGCGAACACCGCGCTGAACGGCCTCGTCGACGGCGTCCGGATCAACTGGGTCTGGATGCCGCCGTGGGGTCCGGACAAGATCACGGACGACGGGCGCGAGCAGCTGCGCGCGCTCGGGTTCAACGTCTGAGCCCCACCCCCCGGCTCGTCCCGGTCGCCGCGCAGCGGCTGCCGGGCTGGGTCGAGCGGTTCGCCGCCGCCCACGGGCCGGGCTCCCAGGAGGCCGGCGCCGAGGGCGGCGGCCTTCTGCTGTCCGCGGCCGACGGCTCGTGGGCCCGGCTGCGGACCGTCGTGCCCGTCGAGGCGGACGACGTCGACGCCCTCGCCGCCGCCGCGGCCGAACCGCCCCGGCTGGCCGTGCTCGCCGTCCGTCGCGGCGGCTTCGCCTGCGCGGGGGCCGCCGGCGGCGCCGTCGGGGCCGGGATGGCGAGCCGCCGCCACGTCCAGGGCCGCACCGCCGCCGGCGGCTGGTCCCAGCAGCGCTTCGCGCGGCGCCGGGACAAGCAGACCGCCGAGCTCGTCGAGGCGGCCGCGGCCACGTGCGCCGCCGTCGTCCTGCCGCACCTGCCGGTCGCCGCGCTCGTCACGGCCGGCGACGTGCCCCTCGTCGACGAGGCCCTCGCCGAGCCGGCGCTGCGCCGCCTGGCCGCCGTGCCCCGCGCCGCGCACCTGCCGGCGCCGGACCCGGACAAGGCGTGGCTCGCCGGACTTCCCGGCACGCTGTCCGCCGTCCAGGTGACCGTGCTCGACGTCACCCGCTGACTGGCTACCGTGGGGGACGTGCCAGACCGCGCGACCCGGGCCCGCCCGATCTCCCTCGCCGCGATCCGCCGCGGGGACGACGTCCTGGTCTACCAGGGGCAGTCCCGGCAGGAGGCGCGCCCGTACTTCCGGCCGCTGGGCGGCGGTATCGAGTTCGGCGAGCGGGCCGTCGAGGCGCTGCACCGGGAGGTGCGCGAGGAACTCGGCGTCGAGGTCGAGCACCCGCACCTGCTCGGGGTGCTCGAGAACATCTTCCGCAACGGCGAGACCGACCGGCACGAGATCGTCTTCGTCTTCGACGCGACCCTCGTCGACCGCTCGCTCTACGAGCGCGACGAGCTGTGGCCGAGCCTCGACGAGGGGAACCCCGTCTCGTGGCAGCCGCTGGCGAGGTTCGTCGCCGGCGAGGCGTCCCTCTACCCGGCGGGCCTGCTCGACCTCCTCGTCCCGCCCGCCCCGGCGTGAGTCAGGCGAGCGACCACCACAGGGCGGCGGCGACGGCGACGGCGTAGCAGGCGAGGGCCGGCCAGCCGGGACCGGGGTGCTCGCGGGTCGCGTCCCCGGGGTCCGGGGCCGGCCGGCGCAGCGTCGCGACCGTCGAGGCGAGCCGGGCGGCGTACTGCTCGCCGTCCCCGCCGTCCTCGGGGGTGAAGGGGCCGACGTCGGCGACGACGTCGGGGCGCCAGGCGAGGACGAGGACGTCGCCGACCCGGCGGACGCCGTGCAGCAGCGACCACGGCACCCGCGCGACGCGCCAGAGCCCCTGGACGACGAGGCCGTCCGGCGTGAGCACGAGCCGCTGCTGGGTGCGGGCGAGGCCCTCGACGAGCAGGCGGCCGCCGAAGGCGACGGCCGCGGCCCGGCCGAACCAGTCCTGCGCGACGAGGGCGACCCCGACCGGTCCGACGAGCGCCCCGGCGAGGGCGAGGACGGCGCCGAGCGTGCGCCGGCGGGGGCCGCCGTCCGCCGTGTGCGGCAGCGGGAGCACCGGTCCGCCCGGCGCGACCGGGTGCCCCGGGAAGGGGTCGACCCCGCGGGCGGACAGGGCCCGGTCCGCCTCGGCGGCCTGCGTCCGCCACGGCCCGACGGGCAGCCGGGCGAGCAGCCGCACCCGCTGCGGCACGTCCGCCGGCAGGATGCCGGCGCCGGTGCGCAGGGGAGCCAGCGGCGCGACGAAGCCGTCCCCGGCCTCGTCGTCGTGGAGCAGGAGGGTCGCCCAGCCGCCGTCGCGCAGGTCGCCGACGAGGACCGCGACCTCCGGCTCGAGGGCGCCGAACGGGATGTCGTCCGCGGGGCCGCCGTCCTCGCCCCGCCAGGCGCGGCCGAAGTCGTCCTGGGTGCGCTCGTCCCACTCGGCGTCGAGCGGGTCGTCGTCCTCCTCGTCGTCCGGGACGTCGTGCCCCGGCGGCCGGTCCGGCGCGTCGTCGTCGTCGGTCCGCGCGAGCGCCACCCCGCGGAGCACCGCGACGGGCGGGCGGAGCCGGTCCCCGGCGGGCAGGACGAGGTGGTCGTCCCCGTCGTCGGACGGCAGGAGGAGCACCCGGTACGCCGGGTGGGGGCCGGACGCGAGGCGCCGCACGCCGTGCCGCTCGGCGAGCTCGCGGCCGAGGAGCGCGAGGGCGAGCAGCCCGGCGCCGGCGGCCAGGGTGAGCCAGCCCGTCCGGTCCGGCGGCTCCGCGACGAGCCGGACCTCGTCGTCGGCGGTGTCGACGAGCACCGGCACGGCCGTCCCGACCGGGTAGGGAGCGGTGTCGAGCACGCCGACCGCGTCCCGGCCGCGGCCGGGGACGTCGAGGGTCACCTCGTAGTCCACGTCGTCGACCGCGACGACG
>JBQGCR010000652.1:0-1792 GCA_052038585.1 Kineosporiaceae bacterium | reverse complement strand
CTGCGGCTCGTCGCCGGCGAGGCCCGGGCCGTGCCGTGGGACGTCGTCGACGGCGTCGCCGTCCGGGCCGCCGCGCTCGGCGTGACCGTGGCGGGGACCGCCGCCGCGACGCTGCGGCTCGGGCTCTTCGCCGACGACGGCACGGGCCAGTACCCCGACGTCACGGCCGCCGGGCTCGTCGCCGACCTCGGCACCGTCGCGGTCACCTCCGTCGCCGACGTCGCGACCGCCCGGCTGGCCGCGCCCGCCGTCCTCGGCCCGCGCCGCGTGTGGCTCGTCGCGCGCCAGGAGGGCACGTCCACCGCGACGGCGACGGTGCGGGCCGGCGTCCCCGTCGCCCCGATCGCCTCCCCGGTGCTGCGCACGGGGAGCGAGAGCGGCGCCGTCCGCGTCGCCGGCTGGACCGCGCCCTTCACCGCGGGGTTCCCGCCGGGTGGCACGGTCGTGCCGACCGGGGTGCTCGTCCGCGTCCAGGCGGGCTGAGCGGTGCCGGCGACGACGTCGCCCCGGATCGTCCTCGTGACCGACACCGGCGACCCCCGCGCGGACGCCGTCATGGACGGGCGGCCGCACCCGCTGTCCGAACGGTTCACCAGCCTCACGGCGGCGCAGGCGGTCTTCCCCGCGGCGACGTCGCTGGCCGAGCAGGTCGACCGGCACGCCGTCGCACGGGTGCTCGCCGCGGGGGACGTCGCCCTCGGCCCCGGCACCGCCCTGCTCGACCGGCCGCTGCTGGTCCCCGCGGGCGGAGGGCGGCGGATCCTCGGGGTGGCCCCCGGGCAGACCGTGCTGCGGGTCGTGCCGCGCGCGTCGTGCGGCGTGCTGCGCTGCGCCGACGAGACCGTCGTCAACGCCGGGATCGTCCTGTCCGGGTTCGAGGTGGACGGCAACCGGGCCGTGAACCCGTCGGCGTCGTCGTCGATCGTCGGGATCGACCTCGTCGGCGCCGAGCGGCTCACCGTGCGCGACGTCCTCGTGCACGACGTCGCCGGGACCGGCATCCGCTCGACCGGGCTGCGCGGGGTCTTCCTGCGCGGCCAGACGTGGGAGCGGGTGACCGTCACCGACTGCGCCCACTGGGGGCTCGCGGTCGGGCTGCGGACCCGCGAGGTGACGTACGACGGCATCCGCGTCACCCGGTGCGGCACCCGGACCGACCGGCCGCCGGCGGCCGGCTGGCTCGTCGACGAGGGCACCCCGCAGCTCCACCTCACCGGCGGCTTCCTCCTCGACCACTCCGAGGCCCGGCTCACCGCCGTCCACGTCGACGGCAACGGGATCACCGCCGTCGCGCCCGCGGCCGGGTCGGCCGGCGGGTGCGGTCTGGCCGTGCGCAACGTCTACGCCTGCAACCTGTCCGGGGTCCGGGCGTGCGGCAACGGCGGCCACGGGGTGCTCCTGCTCGGCCTCGTCGGCTCGGCGCTGTCCGACGTCGTCGCGCAGGACAACGGGCGCGTCGTCGCGGACTCCAGCGACGTGCACGTCCACGGCTCGGGCGCGATGAACTACGGGCGCACGGCCCGGTCGGCGGTCACCGGCCTCGTCGCCGGTCCCACGGCCCCGCCCGCGGCGGGCCGCGGCACGGCGTACGCCCTCTACCTCGGTGACGGCGTCAGCGACCTCGCCGTGCACGGGGCCCGGCTCACCCCCGGGCGGGTCGCCGCGGTGCGCCGGCCCGCGGGCGGCGCCGCCCGGCCCGTCGTCGAGCCGGCCGTCCCGTGGGCGGTCGGGCGTCCCGCCACGGGCGCGTGGACCGGCCCGCGGTACGCCGCGACGGGCTCCCTGCGCCTGG
>JBQGCR010000651.1:0-2262 GCA_052038585.1 Kineosporiaceae bacterium | reverse complement strand
GACACCGAGGTCGCCGGGCTCAAGGAGGCCGCCGACGCCGTCAAGGCCAAGGCCGCGGACGTCGCCTCGCTCTGACCCCGCCCGCACGCGACGAAGGGGCCCGCCGGACCGGCGGGCCCCTTCTCGCGTCTTCAGGGGGCGGTCGCGCTCCTGCGGCGGGGGACGAAGTGCATCATCGTGACGACGACGGCGCCGACGACCACCCCGATGAGCGCCGAGAACCCGGTGTTGACGAGCCAGCCGACGAGCCCGCCGAGCGCGCCGGTCGCGTCGTGCGCGGCTTCCTCGACGTGGTGGACGGCGTCGTAGAGCGCGTGCCAGCCGAGCTCCTCGGTGCCGACGAGCAGGATGTGCCCGCCGACCCAGAGCATCGCGACGATGCCGACGGTCGAGAGCACCGCGAGCACCTTCGGCATGGCCTTGACGAGGCCGCGGCCGACGGCCTGGGCGGCCCCGCTGTCCCGCCCGGCGAGGTGCAGGCCGACGTCGTCCATCTTGACGATGAGCGCGACGACGCCGTACACGAGCGCGGTGATCGCGATGGCGACGACGACGAGGATGAGCGCGCGGGAGACGAACGGCTCGTCCGCGACCTCGTTGAGCGCGATGACCATGATCTCGGCGGACAGGATGAAGTCCGTGCGGATCGCCCCGCTGACCATCGTCGCCTCGACGTCGCCGCCCTCGGCCGCCGCCGTCTGCGTCGCGGCCTCCTCGTGGTGGCCGCTCACCTTCTCCCAGATCTTCTCCGCGCCCTCGTAGCACAGGTAGGTGCCGCCGAGCATGAGCAGCGGGGTGAGCAGCCACGGGAGGAACTGGCTGAGCAGCAGGGCGCCGGGGAGGATGAAGAGCAGCTTGTTGCGCAGCGAGCCCACCGCGATCTTGCGGATGACGGGCAGCTCGCGGTCGGCGGTGAAGCCCTGGACGTAGCGCGGGGTGACGGCCGTGTCGTCGACGACGACGCCGGCGGCCTTAGCGCTCGCCCGGCCGGCGGCCGCGCCGACGTCGTCCACCGACGCCGCAGCCAGCCGGGCGAACGTCGCGACGTCGTCGAGCAGCGCCGCCAGGCCCCCGCTCACCGGGTGCTCCGCTCGGGCGCGCCGGTGCGCGCGGGCCGCGGTGCGTGGGCAGGGACCGTGCAGCTCATGCCCGGAAGCGTAGACCCGCCGCGCCGGACGGCGGCCCGAGCCGTGCCCGGCCGCCGCCCGACGATCAGGCGCCGGTCACAGCCGTGCGCACTGGTTCTCCTTGCTGCCCTGGACGACGTTCCCGCCGCCGGTCGGGGCGGGGGTGTTCTGCTTGCACTGGAGGTTGCCGTCGACCCGGTTGCCGGTGACCGTGACGCCGCCGGTGTTGCTCTCGACCTGGATGTTGCCGCCGACGGTGTTCCGGTCGACGGTGAGCAGGCGGCGGTTCGTGAAGAGCTGGACGTCGCCGTTCACCGTGGTGCGGCGGATCGTCGCCGCGCCGCCCTGCTTCACCTGCACCGACCCGCCGACGCGGGAGCCGGCGACGACGTTGACGACGGCCGCGCCCTCGGCCTGGACGTTGCCGTTGATGCTGACGCCCCGGGCGACGAGCGTCGCGCCGGACTGGACGAGCACCGTGCCTCGGGCGCGCGTGCCCTCGAGCGTGCAGCGCGCCCCCTGCGGGACGCGGATGTTGTCGAGGGTCACCGCCCCGATGGTGCCGCGGCAGACCCGCTCCTCGGCGGCCGCGGGGGAGGCGGTGGCGAGACCGAGGCCGGCCGCGAGAGCGGCTGCGGCACCGGCGGCGACGAGGGGACGCAGGGACCGGGACATGGCTTCCTCCTGGGGATCACCTGGGGGCGGCGCCGTCGTCGGCGCCTGCCGTGCAGCGTCCCCGGCGTCGATGAGCGGGAGGTGACGCCTGGATGAGGACGCTCTCATGTGCCGGGACGGGGGGCGCGGACGGCGCCGGCGAAGGCCGCCGGCGTCGTCCCGAGGTGGGTCCGGAAGTCGCGGACCAGGTGGGCCTGGTCGGCGTACCCGAGGTCGGCGGCCAGCGCGGCCCAGCCGACGGCGTCCCCTCGGGTCACCGCGTCGGCCGCTTCGACGATCCGCCAGCGCCGGATCACCCACTTCGGCCCGACGCCGAGGTGGGCGAGGAAGCTCCGGTGCAGGGTGCGGGTGCTCACCCCGGCGACCGCCGCGAGCTGCTCGACCCGCAGCACGGACCGGTCGTGCTCGGCGACGGCGGCGACCGCCGTCACCTCACGGGCCTGCGCGAGCCGGGCGGCGG
>JBQGCR010000650.1:0-2211 GCA_052038585.1 Kineosporiaceae bacterium | reverse complement strand
CCAAGGACGCCGTCGGCTCCGGCGCGACCGACCCGGACGGCATCCTCAACGCCGCCGTCCGGGACGTGCGCTCCGAGGTCGGGGACTCCCTCGTCGTCATGGGCGACCTGTGCCTCGACGAGTTCACCGACCACGGGCACTGCGGGGTCCTCGCCGCGGACGGCACCGTCGACAACGACGCGACGCTCGTCCGGTACGCCGAGATGGGGGTCGCGCTCGCCGAGGCCGGCTGCCACGTCGTCGGCCCGAGCGGGATGATGGACGGCCAGGTCGCGGCGGTCCGGGGTGCGCTCGACGCCGCCGGCCACGACGGCGTCGCGGTCCTCGCGTACTCGGCGAAGTACGCCTCGGCGTTCTACGGACCCTTCCGCGAGGCGGTCGCCTCGACGCTGACCGGGGACCGGCGCACCTACCAGCAGGACCCGGCGAACGCCCGCGAGGCGCTCGTCGAGGTGGCGCTCGACGTCGCCGAGGGTGCCGACCTCGTCATGGTCAAGCCGGCGATGGGCTACCTCGACGTGCTGGCGCGGGTGCGCGACGCCGTCGACGTCCCCGTCGCCGCCTACCAGGTCTCGGGCGAGTACGCGATGGTCGAGGCGGCCGCGGCGAACGGCTGGATCGACCGGGACCGGGCGATCGAGGAGAGCGTGACGTCGATCCGGCGGGCCGGCGCCGACGTCGTCCTCACCTACTGGGCCGCCGAGCTGGCCCGCCGGTGGCGCGACGAGGGACGGAGCTGACGGTGGCGGCAGCACGCAGGAGCAGCGCGACGACGACCCAGCCGCGCTGGCTGTCGGCGCAGGAGCAGGCCGTCTGGCGCTCGTGGCTCGACGTGAGCCGGCTGCTCAACGACCGGCTGCACAAGAGGCTCGTCGCCGACAGCGGGCTCTCGCTCGCCGAGTACGAGATCTTCGTCCAGCTGTCCGAGGCGCCCGAGCGGCGGCTGCGGATGAGCCAGCTCGCCGAGCGCGCGGTCCACTCCCGCTCGCGGCTGACGCACACCGTCTCCCGGCTCGAGGAGCGCGGGCTCGTCCGCCGCGAGCCCTGCCCGCAGGACGGCCGCGGCGTGCTGTGCATCCTCACCGAGGACGGCTTCGCCGCGATCGAGGCCGCCGCCCCGGACCACGTCGAGACCGTCCGGCAGGCGTTCTTCGACCCGCTGACGCCGGACGATGTCGCCGCCACCGGCGCGGCCCTGGAGAAGATCCTGGCGGTCCTGCGCGACACCTGACCCGGGGATCGGGCGAGGCGGTACATTCCTCGCGTGATCGGGGGAGGTCGCGGCGTCGAGCGGTCGGCGCGCGCATGACGACGACGGCGCTGCACGGGGTCCTGACGCGGCACGTCGCGGTCGGCGTGCCCGGACGGTCGTCGCGCTGGCTCGTCCCCGTCGCGCTCGCGGTCTGCGCCGCCGGCCTCGTCGCGGGCGGCCTCGCGGTCGCGGGGGAGCCGGCCGTCGCGCCGGCGACGGGGGCCGTCGTCCTCGCGCTCGCCCTCGTCGGCGTCGCCGCCCTCCACGGCTCGGTGCAGGTGCCCGACGCCGGATACTCCCTCGGCCTGGCCCTCGGCATCCGGACCGCGCTCGCCCTGCACGCCCCGGTCCGCCTCGTGCTCGTCGCGATGGTCGCCGAGGCCGCGGTCCTCGCGGTCCGCACGTGCGAGCGGACCGGCCTCAAGGTCGCCTACAACGTCGCGACCGACGTCCTCGGGGTCGTCGCCGCCCGGGCCGTGCTCGGCGACGGCGCCGGACCGCTGCGGCTCGTCCTCGCCGCGGCCGTCATGATCGCCGTCCACCACGTGCTCGTCTGGCTCGCCGTCACCCTCGCCGTCGGGCGGCCCCACGGCTGGCTGCACGGCTGGCTCGACGACGGCGTCGCGACGACCCTGGCCGTCGACCTCGGGACGGCGCCCCTGCTCGTCCTCGCCGTCCGGCAGTGGTCGCTCGCGCCGCTGCTCGTCCTCGTCGTGCTCTCCGCCGTCGCCTGGTCGGTGCGCCGCACGGACGCGCTGCGCGACGCGCTCGCCGTCGACGACCTCACCGGGCTCGGCAACCGCCGCCACCTGCGCGACCGGGCGGCCGCGGTGCTCGCGGCCGGCCCGGCGACCCTCGTCGTCCTCGACCTCGACGGCTTCAAGGCCGTCAACGACCGGCACGGGCACCCGGCGGGGGGCGCCGGCCACGGCGAGGGCGGGCGGGGCCAGCGCGGCGCG
>JBQGCR010000649.1:0-1531 GCA_052038585.1 Kineosporiaceae bacterium | reverse complement strand
CACCAGGTCGCGGGGGTGGCGCGCCGGCTCAAGGCGGGTGTCGACGCCGGCCGGCCGCCGGGCGAGGTGTTCAACGACGTGCAGGACCACGTCATCGCCGCCGCCCGCTCGCACGTCGAGCGGCGCGTCGTCGAGGCGTTCGTCGCACAGGTGCGGGCCCAGCCGGAGGGGCCGACGCGCGAGGTGCTGGGGGCGCTGTGCGACCTCCACGCGCTCGTGACCATCGAGGCCGACCGCGGCTGGTTCCTCGAGCACGGCCGGCTGTCGGCGCCGCGCTCGAAGGCCATCACACGCGAGGTGACGGCGCTGCTGCGGCGCCTGCGGCCCGTCTCGCTCGAGCTCGTCGAGGCGTTCGGCATCCCGCCGGAGGTCCTCGGCGCGCGCGACCTCGTCGGCCCCTGACCCGGCCGGGTGCCTCAACATTTCGGGGTCACCCCGAAATGTCGACGAGACCCCGGAACGGTTACGGGGTCTCGCGGACGAACCGGGGTCCCGGGCTGCCCGCGGTCGCCCTCAGCCGGCGGGCGGCGCAGACGGCACCACGGGCTCGACGACGATCGCCGTCTGCTGGCCCGCGACCCGCGTGAGCACGACCGTCGCCTGCGCCCCGTCGCCGGCGCCGCGCCCGATCTTCAGCTGCCGCCGCAGCTCGTCGTCGTCGAGCCGGACCCCGCGCTTCTTGACGGTCAGCCCGGTCACGCCGTGCTGCGCGAGCCACGCCCGCAGCGTCTTGACGGTGAACGGCATCGACTCGAGCACCGCGTACCGCCGCGCGTACGGCAGGTCGACCTCGGCATCTGAGAGCACGTACCCGAGCCCCGTGTCGACCTCGACCCCGAGCGTCGCCCCGGTCACGGCCCCGAGGAGCCCGGCCTGCGTGACGGCGCGGTCCGGCTCGTAGAGCCAGGCGCCGATCGAGCCGGTGCCCTCGGCGGTCGGCGGGTCCGGCTCGGCCATCGTCTCGTCGACCTCGACCGGCGGGCGCCCTGCCGCGAGGATGCGCGCGCTGCGGCCGGGGCGCTGCGCGAGCGGCCCCCACCAGACGGCGCACTCCAGCACCTCGCCGCCGTACGAGGTCCACTGCGCCTCGGTGCCGAGCGGGATCGCGTCGTGCGGCATCGACGGCGAGAGCTTCGCGCCGGTGGCCGGCACCGCCGTCGCCACCTGGAGGACGAACTGCCACGACGGCCGGATCTCGTCGAGCCGGAACACCCGCTTGATGCGCCCGTGCCGACCGGTCTTGCCGGGGATGCGGCGCGCCGGGTCGAGCCAGACGCCGACGCGCGAGCGCAGCGGGTCGCGCGGCGGCTCGAACTCCTCGGCGTAGCCCTCGTGGGCGCGCGAGTCGGGCCAGGGCCGCAGGTTGGTGTCGGCGATGGCCGCCGTCACGGGGTCGATGTCGACGGCCTGCACGGTGACGCCGAGCGCCGACATCGCGACGGCGTCGCTGCCGATGCCGCAGCCGAGGTCGTGCACCGTCGCGAGCGAGGCGTTGTAGAAGCGGCCCGCGTGGGTGGCCGCGACCTCGAGC
>JBQGCR010000648.1:0-1936 GCA_052038585.1 Kineosporiaceae bacterium | reverse complement strand
GGGGGCACTGAGTCCTCGGGACTGACCCTTCATGCCTCATGACTCGGCGCCGGCCCCGCTCGCCGGGGTCGGCGCCGAGCCATCCCCGCGCCTGCCGACGGGTGCGGGACCCGCTGCGCCGCAACCGATCCCGCCGAGGGTGGACCCGCCGAAGGTGGACCTGCCGAGGGCGGATCCGCCGCGCGCGCCGCGCGACGAGGCGGCCGACGACGCCCCCGCGCAGACGCTCGGCCAGATCTGGTCGCGCTTCTGGCCCGACACCCGCGGCTCGCGGCGGCTGCTCCTCGGCGCGACCCTCGTCGGCCTCGCGTCGGTGCCGCTCCAGACGCTGACGATCTGGCTGTTCAAGAGCCTCGTCGACGACGTCCTCACGCCCGCCGACTTCGGGCCGTTCCCCCGGCTCGCCCTCGCCTTCCTCGGGCTGACCCTCCTGCTCGGCGTCGTCGCGTTCGTCGAGCGCGAGCTCATGACGCGCGCGAGCCAGGACTTCCTCGTGCGCCTGCGCGCCCGGGTGCTCACCCACCTCTACCGGCTCTCCATGGAGTTCTTCGACCGGCGGCGCACCGGGGACCTCCTGAGCCGGGTCACGAGCGACGTCGCCGCGATCGAGGCCCTCCTGCTCGCCGCGGTGAGCAGCGTCGTCACCGACGTCGTCCGGATCCTCGTCTTCGGCACGATGATGGTCGTCGTCGACCCGCTGCTCGCGGCCGTCGCGCTCGTCGTCGCCCCCCTCATGTGGCTGACGAGCCGGGTCTTCTCGCCGCGCCTCAAGGCGACCGCGCGGGAGAGCCGGCGGCGCGGCGGCGCCGTCGCGAGCGTCGTCGAGGAGGGGCTCGGCTCCGTCGGGCTCGTCCAGGCCTACAACCGCCAGCGCGACGAGGTCGGCCGGTTCGTGCGGCAGGCCCGGCTCGGCCGCGACGCCGCGCTCGCGACCGCGCGGATCCGCAGCCTCTACGGCCCGGTCATCGACGTCATCGAGCTCGCCGGCGTGCTGCTCGTCTTCGGCGTCGGCACCCACCGGCTGAGCCAGGGCGAGGTGACCCTCGGCGGCCTGCTCGTCTTCCTCGCGTACTTCTCCCAGACGTCCGCGCCGATCCGGTCGCTCGCCCGGCTCGGGACGACGATCTACGCCGCGGCCGCGGGCGCCGAGCGGATCGTCGAGGTGCTGCGCACCCGGCCGCAGGTCGTCGAGCCGGTCGCCCCGCTGCCGGCGCCGGACGGACCGCTCGGCGTGGAGCTGCGCGACGTCACCTTCCGCTACCCGGGGCGGCGCCGCCGGGCGCTCGCCGGGGTCAGCCTCGTCGCCGCCCCGGGCGAGACGGTCGCCGTCGTCGGCCCGAGCGGCTCGGGCAAGTCGACGCTCGGCAGGCTCCTCGTGCGGTTCCACGACCCCGACGAGGGGACGGTCCGCCTCGGCGGGACGAACGTGCGCGCCGTGAGCCTGGCCGACCTGCGCGACCGGGTCGCCGTCGTCCTCCAGGACACCGTCGTCCACGAGGGGACCGTGCGGGAGAACGTCCTGTGGGGACGCCCCGGCGCGAGCGACGCCGAGGTGGACGCCGCGCTCGCCGCCGCCGACGTCACCGACTTCCTCGACGACCTGCCCGACGGTGCGGACACCCTCGTCGGGCACCGCGGCCGGCGCCTGTCCGGCGGCCAGCGCCAGCGCGTCGCGATCGCCCGCGCGATGGTGCGCGACGCGCCCGTGCTGCTCCTCGACGAGCCGGCGACCGGCCTCGACGCGGAGTCCGAGCGGCGCGTCTTGCTCGCCCTGCGCCGGCTCATGGCGGGGCGCACGACGCTGCTCGTCACGCACAACCTGCGCGCCGCCCGGGAGGCGGACCGGATCGTCGTCCTCGAGCGCGGCCGGGTCGTCGAGACCGGCCGCCACGAGGACCTCCTCGCCGCGCAGGGCACGTACCACCGGATGTGGGTC
>JBQGCR010000647.1:0-1906 GCA_052038585.1 Kineosporiaceae bacterium | reverse complement strand
GAGCAGGGCGTCCTCGAGCGGGCCGGTCAGCGCGCCGGCGTCGTCGACGACGACGACGGCTCCCCGCGGCAGGGCGGCGAGCGCCCGGCTGCCGTCGGCCGCCGGCTCGCCCCGGCCCGCGAGCCGGTGCACGGAGACACCGGCCGCGACGAGCGCCTCGCTCACCCGGGCGAGCGCGGTGCTGCGGCCCGACCCCGCCGTCCCGGCGACGAGGAGTCCGGGCGGGCGGACCAGGCTCGCCACGGGCAGCGGGAGCAGGGCGTCACCGATCACGACGACCCCCACATCGGTGCGCGCGACCCGCGGCCGGTGCGGCAGCTCGGGGACGGGGCCGGTCCGTCGCATCGGGTCGTCGCGGAGCTCGTCGGCGTCCCGGCCGTCCGCGTCGTCCGGGCCGTCCGCGTCGTCCGCGTCCTCGGCCAGGAGCAGCTGCACGGTGACGGGCCCGCCGGGTCTCAGGTGCAGCGCCCGCCCGGGTGGTCGCGGCGTGGCGAGCCGGGCCGGGACGCCGGCCAGGACGGCGTCGAGCGGGTCGGCGGTCGGCAGCAGGAGGCGGTCCCCGAAGCACGGGGCGACGGGCCCGGCGAGCAGGGCCCGCCCTCCGGCCGCCACGACGACGCAGGGCCCCGAGGTGCGCAGCAGCCCGACGAGCCGGTCCTCGAGCGCCGTGCCGGCCCAGGCGGCGAGGATCCCCTCCCAGCCGTCGACGAGCAGGAGCGCGGCCCGGCCGCGGACGTGGTCGAGGAGCCGGGCGCACCGCTCGAGGTCGTCGGCCGGGACGACGACCGCCTCGCGGGTCCCCCGCCGCAGGGCGCCCGACAGGTCGACGCCGTAGACCTCGCGGGAGGCGGCCGCGGCGGACGCGACGAGGCGGAGCGCGTTCGTCCGGCCCGAGCCGGGACCGCCGCTCACGGCGAGGTGCGTGCCGCGGCCGGCGTGCCAGGTCCACGGCTCCTGACGCTGCTCGCCGGGCAGGTCGGCGAGGCCGAGCACGAACCCGGCCGGGGCCGCGGGCGTCGCCGCGGCGCCGCCCGAGCCGGCCACGGGCCCGCCGAGGTCCTCCGGGCGCAGCACCTCCGGCAGCGGCGGCAGCCACGGCCGTCGCGGGGCCGGGAGCCCGAGGAGCCGGGCCGCGGCGCGGACCGCCGCGACCACCTCCGCCGTCGGGTCCCCGGCCGGCACCTGGTCCGTGGCGCCGCTCGGGGCGCCGGGGCCGCCGGGGGAACCGCCGGGGACGTCGTCGAGCAGCCGGACGTCGATCCCTCCCGCCGGCGCCGAACGCGGCAGCAGCCGGGCCACCTGGACCGTGCGCAGCACGCCGTCCGCGCCCCGGGCCACGGCCCGACCGGGCCGGGCGGCGGGCAGGCCGGCCGCGTCGGGCGCGTCGACGACGTCGAGCGAGTCGGCGACGTCGCGCACCCGCAGCGCGACCCGCAGCGAGGTGTTGGCCCGGATGTCGGGCGAGACGGCGCCCGCGGGCCGCTGGGTCGCCAGGACGAGGTGGACCCCGAGCGAGCGCCCGACGGTCGCGACCCGGACGAGGCCGGCGACGAAGTCGGGCAGCTCCTGCGCGAGGACGGCGAACTCGTCGACGACGATGACGAGCCGCGGCAGCGGCTCGGCGCCGGGGGGACGGTCCCGCGCGTAGGCCGGGTAGTCCGCCGCACCCGCGGCGCGGAGCAGGTGCTCGCGCCGGCGCAGCTCGGCGCCGAGGCTGTCCAGCGCTCGTGCGGTGCCGGCGGCGTCGAGGTCGGTGACGAGCCCGGTCACGTGCGGCAGGTCGGCGCAGCCCGCGAAGGCCGCCCCACCCTTGTAGTCGACGAGGACGAAAACGATGTCCGTCGGCGGCGCGCCGGCGGCGAGGGCGACGACGAGCGCGCGCAGCAGCTCGGACTTCCCGGCGCCC
>JBQGCR010000646.1:0-2958 GCA_052038585.1 Kineosporiaceae bacterium | reverse complement strand
GCCGTCGACGACGAGCCGGCCGAGCGCGTGCCGCTCGGCCTCGCGGGCGGCGCCGGCGGTCGCGTGGGTCGCGGCGCGGTCCACCCGGCGCAGCAGCGCGGCGACCCGCGCGCTGAGCTCACGCGGGCTGAAGGGCTTGGTGAGGTAGTCGTCCGCCCCGGCGGACAGGCCCGCGAGCCGGTCGCTCTCCTCGGCCCGGGCGGTGAGCATGATGACCGGCACCGGCCGGTCCGCCTGGATGCGGCGGCAGACCTCGAGCCCGTCGCGGCCGGGCAGCATGACGTCGAGGACGACGGCGTCGTAGTCGGTCGCCGCGGCGGCCTCGACCTCCGCCGGCCCGTCGTGCGCGGCGTCGACCGCGTCCCCCTCGCTGCGCAGCCGGCGGACGACGGCGTCGTTGATCTGGCGGTCGTCCTCGACGACCAGGATCCGGCGCTGGGCGGTGCGCGGGGGCCGGTGCGGTGCGGAGGTCACGCGTCCACGCTAGGGGCGGCCGGGGGACGCCCGGCCGCCCCTGGCGTGGAGATCGTGTGGAAGAGCAGCCGGGCGGTCAGCCGGCCCGGCCGGCGCGCAGCGCCGCGCCCGTCGTCACCGCACGGGTCACGAGGTGCTCGATCGCGGTGAACTCCGTGTCACCCGGCGGGACCTCGCTGTTGTTGCTCGTGTGCGAGACGCCGTAGGGGTTGCCGTCGACGAACTTCGAGCCGTCCGTGTAGCCGGGCGGGACGATGATGCCGCCGAAGTGGTAGACGCTGTTGTACAGCGCGAGCAGGGTCGTCTCCTGCCCGCCGTGCAGCGTCGCGGTCGACGTGAAGCCCGTGTAGACCTTGTCCGCGAGGCGGCCCTGCGCCCACAGGCCGCCGAGGGTGTCGAGGTAGTTCTTCAGCTGGCCCGCCACGTTGCCGTAGCGGGTGGGGGTGCCGAGGACGACGACCTCGGCCCAGTCGATGTCGTCCCCGGTCGCGGGGGGCCGCTCGCGGGTCTCCTCGTGGTGCTGCGCCCTCTTCGGGTTCGAGCCGATGGCCTCCGGCGGCGCGGTCTCGGGGACCTTGCGCAGCCGGACCTCGGCGCCGAGCCCCTCGGCGGTCTTCGCGGCGCGTTCGGCCATGGCGTGCACGCTGCCCGTGGCGCTGTAGTAGATGACGGCGACCTTGAGGCCTGCGGTGTCGGCCATGCTTCGTCCTCCGGTTCGTTGAAGGTGGAACCTCCACCGTCGCAGCGACCGGGTCGACGGGCATCTCGGGCCGCGCACGGCCGGCGGCCCCCGGCACCACCCCGTCCGGGGTGACGTAGGCCACCGGACGCCGGACGGACCCCGCCGTCCGTCGCGTCGCACGCCCCGCTCGTCGGGTGCGGCGCCCTCCCCCTGGATAGGTCACAGCCGCGGTGACTAGGGTCACCCTGGAGCCGTACCGGAGCACCGACGACCACGACCGACGACGATCGCGGAGGGCCGAAGAGCATGTCGCAGACCCTGGAGAACCTCTCGCACGAGGACCGCCGCTTCCCCCCGAGCGAGGAGTTCGCCGCCGCCGCCGTGGCGAAGGCCGACCTCTACGAGCAGGCGGCCACCGACCGCCTCGGCTTCTGGGACACCCAGGCCCGGGCCCTGACGTGGGCGACCCCGTGGTCGCAGACGCTGGACTGGTCCGACGCCCCGTTCGCCAAGTGGTTCGTCGGCGGCACGCTCAACGTCGCCTACAACTGCGTCGACCGGCACGTCGAGGCCGGCAACGGCGACCGCGTCGCGATCCACTTCGAGGGCGAGCCGGGCGACACCCGGACGATCACCTACGCCCAGCTCAAGGACGAGGTGTCCAAGGCCGCCAACGCCCTGGCGTCCCTCGGCGTCGAGAAGGGCGACCGGGTCGCGATCTACCTGCCGATGATCCCCGAGGCGGTCATCTCGATGCTCGCGTGCGCGCGGCTCGGGGCGCCGCACTCCGTCGTCTTCGGCGGCTTCTCCTCCGAGGCGCTGCGCAGCCGGATCGAGGACGCCGAGGCGAAGGTCGTCATCACCTCCGACGGCGGCTACCGGCGCGGCGCGCCGTCCGCCCTCAAGCCGGCCGTCGACGAGGCCGTCGCGCACACCCCGTCGGTGCAGAAGGTCCTCGTCGTCAAGCGGACCGGCCAGGACGTCGCCTTCGACGACACCCGCGACGTGTGGTGGGACGACGTCGTCGGCTCCGCCTCCGCCGAGCACACGCCCGAGCCGGTCGACGCCGAGCACCCGCTGTTCATCCTCTACACGTCCGGGACGACCGGGAAGCCGAAGGGCATCCTCCACACCTCCGGCGGCTACCTCACGCAGACCTCGTACACCCACCGCAACGTCTTCGACCTGCGGCCGGAGAGCGACGTCTACTGGTGCACCGCCGACGTCGGCTGGGTCACCGGGCACTCGTACATCGCCTACGGCCCCACCGCGAACGGCGCCACCCAAGTCATGTACGAGGGGACGCCCGACACCCCGCACCGCGGCCGGTTCTGGGAGATCTGCGCCAAGTACGGCGTGACGATCCTCTACACGGCGCCGACGGCGATCCGCACCTTCATGAAGTGGGGCGAGGAGATCCCCGCCCAGTACGACCTCTCCTCGATCCGGGTCATGGGCTCGGTCGGCGAGTCGATCAACCCCGAGGCGTGGGTCTGGTACCGCCGCGTCATCGGCGGGGACACCGCCCCGATCGTCGACACGTGGTGGCAGACCGAGACCGGCGCCATGATGATCAGCCCGCTGCCCGGCGTGACGACGCTCAAGCCGGGCTCGGCGCAGGTGCCGCTGCCGGGCATCTCGGCGGACGTGCTCGACGACGAGGCGCACCCGGTGCCGAACGGCGGCGGCGGCTACCTCGTGCTCACCGAGCCGTGGCCGTCGATGCTGCGCGGGATCTGGGGTGACCCGCAGCGCTACAAGGAGACCTACTGGTCGCGGTTCGAGGGCATGTACTTCGCCGG
>JBQGCR010000645.1:0-6855 GCA_052038585.1 Kineosporiaceae bacterium | reverse complement strand
CGGCTCGCCTACGACACCCTCCACGGGATGAAGAAGGGGATCAAGGACGTCGTCGCCCCGCAGGGGATGTTCGAGGACCTCGGCCTGAAGTACGTCGGCCCGGTCGACGGGCACGACGTCGAGGCCGTCGAGCACGCGCTGCGCCGCGCCCGCGCCTTCGGCGGGCCGGTCATCGTCCACGCGATCACGAGCAAGGGCAAGGGCTACGCCCCGGCCGAGAACGACGAGGCCGACCACTTCCACGGGATCGGCGTCATCGACCCGGACACCGGCCAGGCCCGCCCCGCGACCGGCACGCCGTGGACGTCGGTGTTCGCCGACGAGATGGTCGCCACCGGCCGGCGCCGCAGCGACGTCGTCGGCATCACCGCCGCGATGCTCATCCCCGTCGGGCTGCACCGTTTCGCCGAGGCCTTCCCCGAGCGGACGTTCGACGTCGGCATCGCCGAGCAGCACGCCGTGACGAGCGCCGCCGGCATGGCCTTCGCCGGCCTCCACCCGGTCGTCGCGGTCTACGCGACCTTCCTCAACCGCGCCTTCGACCAGGTGCTCATGGACGTCGCCCTGCACCGGGCCGGCGTCACCTTCGTCCTCGACCGCGCCGGCGTGACCGGTGACGACGGCGCCAGCCACAACGGCATGTGGGACATCTCGATCATGAGCGTCGTCCCCGGCGTCCGGATCGCCGCGCCGCGCGACGCGACCCGGCTGCGCGAGGAGCTGCGCGAGGCGCTCGACGTCGACGACGCCCCGACGGTCGTCCGGTTCCCCAAGGGCAGCGTCCCCGCTGACGTGCCGGCGCTGCGCCGCGTGGGCGGCGTCGACGTGCTCCTCGAGGAGGGCGACGACGACGTCCTGCTCGTCGCCGTCGGCTCGATGACCGGCCTCGCCCTCGACACGGCCGCGCGGCTGGCCGCCCAGGGCATCGGCGTCACGGTCGTCGACCCGCGGTGGGTCGTGCCGGTGGACCCCGCCCTGCTCCCGCTCGCCGCCGCGCACCGGCTCGTCGTCGTCGTCGAGGACAACGGCCGGGCGGGCGGCGTCGGCACGGTCGTCCGGCAGGCGCTCGAGGACCACGGCGTCGACACGCCGGTGCGGACCTTCGGCGTGCCGCAGCGGTTCCTCGACCACGCCAAGCGGGACGCCGTCCTCGAGCAGATCGGCCTGACGGCGCAGGACGTCGCCCGCCAGGTCGTCGAGGTCGTCGCCCGGCAGGACCGCTCGCTCAGCCCGGCGGACGCCGAGGCCTGACCACCCGCCCGGCCGGCCGGCGCGGCGAGGCCTCCGGGCCGGGACGCACGGGGCCGCCGTCCGGGGTCCGCGCGAGGCCGACCTCGTCGGCCGTGACGAGCAGGGGGACGGCGACGCCCCGCTCGTGCGGCGGCGTCGCGGCCCATGCCGCGCCGACGAACGCCGGGTCGACGTGGGCGAGGTCGTACCAGCCGCGCGAGCGCATCGGCACCGCGACGGCGCGCATCCCGTAGCCGTCCCCGTGGGCGAGCCACGCGCGCAGCGCGGAGGTGGTGAGCAGGGCCAGGACGTCGCAGCCGCCGACGGCGCGCAGCGTCGCGGTCCGCCCTCCCGCGGCGTCGCGCTCCAGCCGCGGCACCGCGAGGGCGGCCCTGGCCGCCGCGTGCTCGCCCGCGCGGGCGAACGCCCCCCCCGGGTCGAGCCCCGCGGCCGCCCAGACGCCGGGCGGCAGGCTCGCCGTGGTGTCCGGGTCGTCGAGCAGCCCGAGGACGCCGAGGCCGAGGTCGAGCCCCCCGCCGAGCGTCGTCGACCGCCGCCACGCCCCGCCGAGGTGGTCCGCGTGCCCGGCCGGCAGCGCGACGAGCCGGACGCGCTCGAGCAGGCGCTCGGCCGGGTCGGCGGCGGACCGGACGGCGGCGACGAGCCGGAGCAGGCGGGCGACCCGGGCGCGGGCGGCCGGGGCGAGCGGGTCGTCGTCGGCGACCGCGGTCGCGACGGCCGCCCAGCCGCCGAGGCCGCCGAGCAGCCGGACGCCGTCCTCGGCCGGTTCCGCGGTCGCGAGCGGGCCGCCCGCGTCGAGCAGGCTCAGGGCGAGGACGCAGCGCCGCAGGGCCGCCCGGTCGCGCCGGGGCGACCCCGCGCCACCGTCGTCGCCGTCCTGCCCCGTCACGCGCCACCACCCCCTCCCCGACGCTATCGGCGTCGTCGGGAAGGGGGTGGTGGAGGTGGCGCAGGTGTCGCCCGTCCGGCCCAGAGGACCTCCGGGCACCGCAGGTCAGGCCGGGACGCTCGCCAGCCCCTGCGGCAGGAAGCGCCCACCGGTGACCCGCTCGGACACCCCGGACCGGTCGAGGTACGGCGTCACGCCGCCGAGGTGGAACGGCCACCCGGCGCCGAGGACCATGCACAGGTCGATGTCCTGCGCCGCCGCGACCACGCCCTCGTCGAGCATGAGGCGGATCTCGGTGGCCAGCGCCGTGAGCGCCCGCTCGCGCAGCTCCTCCTCGGTCGACGGCGAGTCGCCGCGCACGAGGAGCGCCTCGGTCTCCGGGGCGAGGAACGGCCGGCCCTTCTCGTCGTAGGACCACAGCCCGGGCAGCTTCGCCTCGACGATCCGGCGCAGGTTCTCCGAGACGACGAACCGGTCGCCGAACGCCGCGTTGAGCGTCTGCGCGACGTGCAGCGCGACCGCGGGACCGACGAGCTGGAGGAGCACGAACGGCGACATCGGCAGCCCGAGCGGGGCGAGCGCGCGGTCGGCGACGGCGGGGTCGGTGCCCTCGTCGAGCGCGGACGTCACCTCGCCGAGGAAGCGGGTGAGCAGCCGGTTGACGACGAAGGCCGGCGCGTCCTTGACGAGCACGCAGGACTTCTTGAGCTGCTTGCCGACGGCGAAGGCCGTCGCGAGCGTCGCGTCGTCGGTCTGCTCGCCCTTGACCACCTCGACGAGCGGGAGGACGGCGACGGGGTTGAAGAAGTGGAACCCGACGACGCGCTCCGGGTGCGCGAGGCCGGCGGCCATCTCCGAGACCGACAGCGAGGACGTGTTGGTCATGAGGACGCACTCGGGGGAGACGACGGCCTCGACCTCGGCGAACACCTGCTGCTTGACCGACAGCTCCTCGAAGACGGCCTCGATGACGAGGTCGGCCCCGGCGAAGGCCTCCTTCGACGTCGACCCGGTGACGAGCGCCGTGAGCCGGTTCGCGGCGTCGGGGGAGATCCGCCTCCGGTCGCGCAGGGCCGCGATCTCCGAGTGCACCCAGGCGACGCCCTTGTCGACCCGCGCCTGGTCGAGGTCGGTGAGGACGACGGGGACCTCGAGCCGACGGGCGAACAGCAGCGCGAGCTGGCTCGCCATGAGACCGGCGCCGACGACGCCGACCGTGGTCACCTTCCGGGCCAGGGACCGGTCCGGAACGCCCGCGGGCCGCTTGGCCCGCTTCTGGACGAGGTCGAACGCGTAGAGGCCGGACCGGAACTCCTCGCTCATCGCGACGTCGGCGAGGGCCTGCGACTCGGCCTCGAACGCCTCCTGGCGGGTCGCCGTCCGCGCCTGCCGGACCAGCTCGATGGCGCGGTAGGGCGCGGGGGCCGCACCGCCCACCTTGGAGTCCGCGAAGGCCTTCGCAGCGTCGCACGCGGCGTCCCACGCGGCCGCGTCGCGGTCGACGGACCGCTCGACGACGACGGCGCCCGTGAGCACGTCCGCGGCCCACGCCAGCGACCGCTCGAGGAAGTCGGCCGGCTCGAACATCGCGTCGGCCAGCCCGAGCGCGAACGCCTGCGGACCGGTGAGCATCCTGTTCTGCGAGAGCGCGTTCCGGATGATCACCTCCAGCGCCTTCGCCGGGCCCACGAGGTTCGGCAGGAGGAACGTGCCGCCCCAGCCGGGCACGAGACCGAGGAAGCACTCGGGCAGGGCGAGCGCCGGGGCGCCCGAGCTCACCGTGCGGTACGTGCAGTAGAGGCCGATCTCCACGCCGCCGCCGAGCGCGAGCCCGTTGGTGAAGCAGAAGGTCGGGACGCCGGCGTCGGAGAGCCTGGCGAAGACCTCGTGGCCGAACCGGCCGAGGCCCAGCGCGGCGTCGCGGTCGTTGCTGCCGGCGGCGACCTTGAGGTCGGCACCCGCCGCGAAGATGAACGGCTTGCCCGTGACGCCGATCGCCTGCACCTCGCCGGCGGCGGCACGTGCCGTCATGGCGTCGAGCGTTGCGGCGAGGTTGTGCAGCCCGGTCGGGCCGAACGTCGTCGGCTTGGTGTGGTCGTGCCCGTTGTCGAGCGTGACGAGCGCGAGGACGCCGGCGCCGCGGGGCAGCCGGACGTCCTGCACGGCGGCCGTCGTCACGACCTCGTCGGGGAAGCTGCCGGGCGCGGGGGCGGCGGCGGGGGACTCCACGGTCGCGGTCACGCCGCGGCCTCCTTCCGGTCGGCCCGGTAGTCCGGGTGGTGCGGGTTCTCCCAGACCACGGTGCCGCCCATGCCGAGGCCGATGCACATCGTCGTCAGCCCGTAGCGGACCTCGGGGTGGGCCTCGAAGTGGCGGGCGAGCTGGGTCATGAGCCGCACGCCGGAGGAGGCGAGCGGGTGGCCGAGCGCGATCGCGCCGCCGTCGGGGTTGACCCGCGGGTCGTCGTCGGCGATGCCGTAGTGGTCGAGGAACGCGAGCACCTGGACGGCGAAGGCCTCGTTGACCTCGAACAGGCCGATGTCGTCGATCGTCAGGCCCGCCTGCCGCAACGCCTTCTCCGTCGCGGGCACCGGGCCGATCCCCATGACCTCGGGCTCGACGCCGGCGAACGCGTAGGAGACCAGGCGCATCCGCACCGGCAGCCCGAGCTCCTCGGCCGCCGTGGACGACGCGAGCAGGCACGCCGTCGCGCCGTCGTTGAGGCCGGCCGCGTTGCCGGCGGTGACCCGGCCGTGCGGGCGGAACGGGGTCTTCAGGGTCGCGAGGTCCTCGACCGTCGTGCCGGGCCGCGGCGGCTCGTCGGCGGTCGCGAGGCCCCAGCCCTTCTCGGCGTGGCGGGTCGCGACGGGGACGAGGTCGGCGTCGAACCGGCCGTCCGCGATCGCCTTGGCGACCTTGGCCTGGCTGTTCGCCGCGTAGGCGTCCGCCCGCTCCTTGGTCAGCTGCGGGAACCGGTCGTGGATGTTCTCGGCCGTCATGCCCATCGACAGCGCGCTCATGTCGACGAGCTTCTCGGCGAGGAAGCGCGGGTTGGGGTCGACGCCCTCGCCCATCGGGTGGCGACCCATGTGCTCGACGCCGCCGGCGACGACGACGTCGTACGCGCCGAAGGCGATCCCGGACGCCGTCGTCGTCACCGCGGTCATCGCGCCGGCGCACATGCGGTCGATCGCGAAGCCGGGCACCGACTTCGGGAGCCCGGCGAGCATCGCGGCGGTGCGGCCGATCGTCAGGCCCTGGTCGCCGGTCTGCGTCGTCGCGGCGATCGCGACGTCGTCGACGCGCTCCGGGGGGAGCTCGGGGTGGCGGCGCAGCAGCTCGCGGATGCACTTGACGACGAGGTCGTCGGCGCGCGTCTGGGCGTACATGCCCTTCTCGCCGGCCTTGCCGAAGGGGGTGCGGACGCCGTCGACGAAGACGACGTCGCGGATGGGTGCGGCCACGCGGGCAGCCTCCTCGCTGTCGGGGCCCGGCCCTGGGGTTACCAGCCGGTAACCCCGGATGCTACTCGACGGTAACCGCGGTGGCGAGGGGTGCCGGGGGTCAGTCGCCCGCCGGGTCCGCGGCGGGTGCGGCGGCCTGCGCCCGCAGCGCCTCGGCGAGCACCGGGGCGGCGAGCTCGACCTGCCACGGCCGGGCGCCGGCCGCGGCGAGGGCCGTCGGCACGTCGCCGTCCGCGGGCGGGCTCCACGTGAGGCGCCGGACGGTGTCCGGGGCCAGGAGGTTCTCCACCGGCAGCCCGTGCCGCTCGGCGACCTCGGCCAGACCCGCGCGGGCCGCGGACAGCCGGGCCGCCGCGTCGGGGTCGCGGTCCGGCCACGAGCGCGGCGGCGGGGGGCCGTCCACCGGCAGGTGCTGCGGCGGCAGGTCGGCGTCCGCGAGGCGGTGCGCGCGCTCGAGCGCCGCGACCCACCGCCGGACGTAGCGGTGCGCCCAGCGGCCGGTGACCCCCGGCAGCGCGGTGAGGGCGCCGGCCGTCCGGGCGCCTGACATCGCCGCCTCGACGACGGCGGAGTCCGGCAGCACCCGGCCGGGGGAGACGTCCCGCTCCCGCGCGACGTCGTCCCGCTCGGTCCACAGCTCGCGCACGGCCGCGAGCTGGCGCCGGCTGCGGACCCGGTGCATCCCCGACGTGCGGCGCCACGGGTCGACCCGCGGGGGCGCCGGCGGCGTCGCGGCGACCGCCGCGAACTCCTGGCGCGCCCACCCGAGCTTGCCCTGCCGGTCGAGCTCGGCCTCGAGGACCGTCGCCAGCTCGAGGAGCACCTCGACGTCGAGCGCGGCGTAGCGCAGCCACGGCTGCGGCAGCGGACGCGTGGACCAGTCGACCGCCGAGTGCTCCTTGGCCAGGCTCAGCCCGAGGAGCTGCTCGACCATCGCGGCGAGGCCGACCCGGGCGAAGCCGGCGAGCCGGCCGCCGAGCTCGGTGTCGAAGAGCTCGTCCGGCGCCATGCCGACCTCGGCGAGGCACGGCAGGTCCTGGGAGGCCGCGTGGAGCACCCACCGGACGCCGCGCAGGGCCTCGCCCACCGCGGAGAGGTCGGGCAGCGCGGCCGGGTCGACGAGCAGCGTGCCGGTGCCCTCGCGGCGCAGCTGGACGAGGAACGCCCGCTGCCCGGACCGGTGGCCGCTCGCGCGCTCGGCGTCGACGGCGACCGGCCCGGTGCCGGCCCGCAGCCGGGCGACGGCGTCGG
>JBQGCR010000644.1:0-8275 GCA_052038585.1 Kineosporiaceae bacterium | reverse complement strand
CGCGACGGCCGGGGACTACCTCTACGTCCCGCCCGGCGGGGTGCACGCGTTCCGCAACGAGTCCGGCGAGCCCGCCGACATGCTCATCATCTTCGCCCCCGCCGCGCCGCGCGAGGAGTACTTCGCGGCGCTGGAGGCCCTCCGCCGCAGCGGTCGCGACCTCTCGCCGCAGGAGTGGGAGGCGTTCTACGCCGAGCACGACCAGTACCCGGCGTGACCCGCGGGCGCGGCAGGCGCCCGCGCGTTACCGTCGGGAGGAGGGTGAGGGGCCGCCCGGGCGGGAGGACGCGCATGACGACGGCGGTGCGGCACCTGCCGCGCAGCGTCGACCTCGTCCAGGTCCGCGCGTGGAGCGAGGCGCTGTGCCGGCTCGACGCGACCGACCCCGTCCGGGTCGTCGGGGCCCTCGGGATCGGGCCGGCGCCCGCGGCCTGGGTGCACGGGGTGGGCCGCGTGGTCCCGCCGCCGGCGGGGACGACGGCGTGCGTCCTCGGCGTCGTCGACGGACGGTTCCGCTGCGTCGAGATCACCTGGCGCGCACCGAGCCTGACGCGTGGCGCGCTCGAGGACGCCTTCGGCACCGGGACGACGCTGCGGCGCACCCGGCCGCTCGGCCCGTGGCACGTCGCGCACCGCGTCGTCGTCCCCGACGCGCCGTTCACCTGCGACGTCGTGGCGGTGTTCGCCCGGCCGCCGAAGCCGCACGCCGTCGCCGACGGCGTCGTCCTGCGCCGGCGCCGCGCCGTCCACCGGCCGCTCGCCGCCGCCGGCTGACGGCGTCAGCCCTGCGGCTCCCCGGCGTACGTGCCGACGCTCCACAGGTTGCCGTCCGGGTCCCGGCAGACGAGCCCCCGGCCGCCGTAGCCGGGGTCGGCCGGCGGGCGGAGCACGCTCGCCCCCGCGGCGACGACCCGGGCGTGGACGGCGTCGACGTCGGCGGCCTCGGCGACGACGAGGTGCACCCCGGCCGAGCCGGGCGGCTGCGGCCACGGGTCGTCGCCGCCGCGGACGGACCCGAGCATCACACCGCCGCCGGCGGGCCACGCGAGCTGGGCGTGGTCGACGCGGTCGCCGTCCCCGAAGACCGCGACCGTCCGGAAGCCGAGCACGCGGGTGAGGAAGTCGATGAGCGCCGGCGCGTCGTGGGAGCGCAGCGTGGGCCAGACCGCCTGGGTCGTCGTCGTGTCCATGGCGCTCAGCCTGCCGCGCGCCCGGCCCCGGCGTCGTGGACGTAGGCGAACTCCTCGACGAGCCAGCGGCGCGGCGACACCCCCGCGAGGTCGCGGAACTCGCGGGACAGGTGCGGCTGGTCGGCGTAGCCGGCCGCCGCGGCGACGGCGGCGACCGAGCCGTCCGGACCGCCGGCGGCGAGCAGCCGCCGCGCGCGGGTGAACCGCGCGACCCGGGCGACCTGCTTGGGCGTGAGCCCGACGTGGGCGCGGAACCGCTTCTCCAGCAGCCGGACCGACCACCCGACGTCCCGGGCGGCGGCCGCGACCGACGACGGCGGGTCGGCGGCGAGCAGCCGCCACGCGCGCCCCACCTCGGCCGGGGCGGCCCGGACGTCCCCGGACGGCGCGAGCACGTCCTCGACCGCGGCGAACCGCTGCTCCCACGTCGCGGCCGAGCGCACCCGCTCGACGAGCACGTCGGCGCGCCCGCCGAGGACGTCGGCCAGGTCGCCGTCCCAGGCGAGCAGCTCACCGGCGGGCACCCCGAGCACGGCCGCGGCCCCGGACGGGGTGAGGCTCACCTGGAGGCCGTGCTGGTGCCCGTCGTGCGCGAGGAGCACCGGCCGGGTGTGCAGGCCGCCGACGAGGGCGACGTGGCTGCTCGCCGCCCGCGCCGGGTCGACGTGCGCGACGACGTCGAGGCGGCCCCGCAGGGTGACGACGAGGGTGACGTACGGGGACGGCAGCCCTCGGTGGGTGCCCGGCGGCAGCCCGTCCTGGGCGTAGCCGGTGACCGCCGCGACCCAGCGGTCCAGCCGCGCGGACGGCCGGTGGACGACGAACTCGCTGCTCGCCACGACGCCTCTCCTACAGCGGGTCGACCCGCAGCCCGGAGAAGTGCACCCCGAAGCCGCCGCCGTCCGGGGAGCACGCCATCGGCCCCACGCGCACGGGCAGCCCGGCCGGGAAGAACGCGAGCCGGTGCATCCGCCACAGCCGGCCGTCGACCGCGTAGTCGATCTGCAGCGCGTCCCCGGTGCGGGTCAGGCGCAGCGAGAGCACCTCGGCCGGCTCGGCGAGCGCGACGACGCTCCAGTCCGAGACGGCGTGCGTGACGACGGCGCTCATGTTCTGCCGGCCGTCGACGAACTCGATGCCCGTCTTGACCCAGCGCTCGGCGTCCAGGCGCACCATGAGCCCGGCCTGGTCGTACTGGTCGGTGTAGTCGCCGCGGACCTTCACCTCGGCGACGAAGTCCCCCGCGACCCGGCGACCGCGGAAGTGGCCGTTGTCGCGGACGAAGCCGTAGTGCGTCGTCCGCCAGAAGTCGGTGCCCGCCCCCGTCGTCATCGTCAGGCCGTCCAGCCCGTCGGCCGCCCAGCGCTCCGGCTCGTTGAGCCATGTCTCGTCCACCCCGGCGCCGGTCATGTCCGAAAGTCTGCCGAAGATCGCCGGAGTGCGCAGTCAGGTCAACGGATGAGGCGGGTCAGCCGTAGAAGAGCCGCTCGACGACCGCGCGGGCACGCCGGGTCACCCGGGCGTAGTCCTCCTCGAGCTGCCCCGCCCCCGCCGGCGGGTAGCCGAGCAGCCGGGCGACGCCGTCGGCCTCCCGGACGCTCGTCGGCAGGACGTCCGAGGCGCGCCCGCCCCAGACCATGACGGCGTTGCGCACCCGGCTCGCGAGCCGCCACGCCTGCTCGAGGACGTCGGCGTCGTCGGCCTCGACGAGACCGGCCCGGACGCAGCCGTGCAGCGCCTCGACGGTCGACGTCGTCCGCAGCCACGGCACCTGCGCCGCGTGCTGGAGCTGGAGGAGCTGGACGGTCCACTCGACGTCGGCGAGCCCGCCGCGGCCGAGCTTGACGTGCCGTGCCGGGCTCACCCCGCGCGGCAGCCGCTCGGACTCCACCCGGGCCTTGATCCGGCGGATCTCGCGGACGACGCCCTCGTCGAGGCCGCCCTCGGGCCAGCGCAGCGGACCGACGAGGTCGACGAACCGCCGGCCGAGCACGGGGTCCCCGGCCACGGGCACGGCGCGCAGCAGCGCCTGCGCCTCCCACGGGCTCGACCACCGCTCGTAGTACTGGGCGTACGAGTCGAACGTGCGCACGAGCGCGCCGTTGCGGCCCTCAGGCCGCAGGGCGGCGTCGACGTCCAGGGACGGCTCGGGCCCGGGGAAGCCGAGCAGCCGGCGCAGCTCGGAGACGACGAGCGTCGCGGCGTCCTGGGCCTGCTTGCCGTCGGCGCCCGGCACCGGGTCGTGGACGAACAGGACGTCGGCGTCGCTGGCGTACCCGCACTCCGCCCCGCCGAGGCGCCCCATGGCGACGACGAGCATCGTCGTCGGCAGCTGCCCGCCGTACCGCCGGGCGACGATCGACGTCGCGGCCTGGAGGCCGCCGTCGAGCGCCGCGACGACGCCGTTGCTCAGCGCCTGCCCGACCTCGTCGAGGCCGATGAGGCCGACGACGTCGGCGATCGCCGTCCGCGTGATCTCCCGCCTCCGGACCGCCCGGGCGGCGAGCGCGACCTGCTCGGGGTCGTCGTGCCGGTTCGCGGCGAAGCGCACCGAGGCAAGGGTGGCGGCGCGGTCCCGCGGGGCGAGGGCGGCGTCGTCGCCGAGGAGCGCGACGGACTCCGGCGCCTTCTCGAGCAGCTCGGCGACGAGCCGGCTGGACGCGAGGACGTGCGCCATCCGCTCGGCCGCGGCGCCGGAGTCGCGGAGCATCTTGAGGTACCAGTGGGTCGTCCCGAGCTCCTCGCTCACCCGGCGGAAGGCGAGCAGGCCGGCGTCCGGGTCGGCGCCGGAGGCGAACCAGCCGAGCAGGACCGGCAGGAGCTGGCGCTGGATCGCCGCCCGCCGGGTGACGCCCGACGTCAGCGCCTCGAGGTGCCGCAGGGCGCCGCGCGGGTCGGCGTAGCCGAGCGCGGCGAGCCGGGTCTGCGCGGCCTCGGGGGTCAGCCGGACCTCGTCGCTCGTCAGGCGGGCGACCGCGGACAGCAGCGGCCGGTAGAAGAGCTTCTCGTGCAGCCGGCGGACCTCGCGCGCGTGCCGCCGCCACGTCTGCGTGAGCTCGGCCGCGGGGTCCTTGGTGAACCCGAGCGAGCGGCCGATGCGGCGCAGCTCCGTCTCGTCGGTCGGCACGACGTGGCTGCGCCGCAGGCGGTACAGCTGGATGCGGTGCTCGAGGGTCCGCAGGAACCGGTAGGCCCGTTCGAGCTCGGCGGCGTCGTCGCGCCCGACGTAGCCGTTCGTGCTCAGCGCCTCGAGCCCGACGAGGGTGTTGCCGGTGCGCAGCCGGGTGTCGGTGCGGCCGTGCACGAGCTGGAGCAGCTGGACGGAGAACTCGACGTCGCGCAGCCCGCCCGGGCCGAGCTTGAGCTGGCGGTCGGCGTCCTTGCCGCCGGCGTGCTCCTCGACCCGGCGGCGCATCGCCTGGGCGTCCTCGACGAAGTGGTCGCGCTCGGCGGCCGTCCAGACCATCGGCCGGATCTGCTCGAGGTAGGCCGCGCCGAGCGCGAGGTCGCCCGCGACCGGCCGGGCCTTGAGCAGCGCCTGGAACTCCCACGTCGAGGCCCACCGGCGGTAGTACGAGACGTGGCTCGCCAGGGTGCGCACGAGCGGTCCCTGCTTGCCCTCGGGGCGCAGGTTGGCGTCGACCGGCCACAGCGAGCCCTCGACCGTGCTCGCCGAGCAGGCCCGGGCGAGACCGGCGGCCAGCCGGGTCCCCGTCGCGAGGGCTGCCGTCTCGTCGCCGCCGTCGACGGGGTCGCAGACGTAGACGACGTCGACGTCGCTGATGTAGTTGAGCTCCCGGCCGCCGGTCTTGCCCATGGCGAGGACGACGAAGCGGCACGGCTGCGCGTCGGGGGGCAGTTCGGCGCGGGCGATGGCGAGCGCGGCCTCGAGCGCCGCGCCCGCGAGGTCGGCGAGCTCGGCGGCGACGACGGGCAGGACGGCGAACGGGTCGTCGGCGGTGACGTCCCGTCCGGCGATCGCCAGGAGCCGGCGGTTGTACGCCACCCGCAGCGCGACGGTGGCGTCGGCCGGCGGCAGCGTCGTCCTCGGCTCGGCCGCGTCGGGGTCCGTCGCCACGGCGGTGAGCAGCTCGCGGCGCAGCACCGCGGCCCGCTCGTCGCGGGCGGCCGTGGGGTCGTCGGCGAGCATCGACTCGTCGTCCGGGTCCGCGAGCACCGGCCAGTGCTCGGGGTGGCGGGCGAGGTGGTCGCCGAGCGCGGCGGAGACGCCGAGGACGGCGAGCAGCCGGTGCCGGGGCGGGCCGCCGGAGCGCAGGACGGCTCGCAGCCGGGCGGGGTGCGCGCGGTGCCGCTCCCCGTCGCCGGCGAGCCAGAGGTCGACGTCGTCCGCGCCGCTGCCGGCGCCGAGCGCGCCGAGCATGCGGACGACGCCGAGGAGGGCGAGGTCCGGGTCGGGGGTGGCGCCGAACGCGGACAGGACACCGTCGTCGAAGACGTCCTCGAGCGGGTCGACGAGCCCGGCGACGGCCGGGTCCGCGAGGAGCCGGACCGCCTTGGCCGGGTCGGCGAAGCCGAGACGGGCCAGGCGCCCCTCGAGGCTCGACGCCCGGCTCGGGGTCGGGGACGTCACGGCGTCGCCGCCGTCCCCCCGTCGGCGAGGGCACGCGCGTGCCGGGCGGCGCGGACGACGGCGGCGAAGGCCTCGGCGTGGGCCTCGGCGCCGGCCGCGAGGTCGGCCTCCGCGGCGTCGACCCCCGCGGTGAGCGCGTCGGGGTCGTGGCCGTGCGCGGGCAGGTCGCTCACGCCGCCCTCCACCCACGCGCCCCAGTCGGACCGGGTCACCTCGGGGTGGTACTGGACGCCCCACGCGCGGCGGCCGACGCGGTACGCCTGGTGCGGGTACCGGTCGTTGCCGGCGAGCAGGGTCGCGCCCGGGGGCAGCTCGGTGACGGCGTCGACGTGCCACTGGACGCTCGTCACCGTCGGCCCGACGGCGCGGACGACGCGGCCCATGAAGGGGTCGTCCGCGGCGGCGGGCGTCGTCGTCATCGTCCGGACCCCGACCTCGAGACCCCGGTCGCCGCGGGTCACCGCTCCCCCGGTCGCGAGCGCGAGCAGCTGCGCGCCGAGGCAGATGCCGAGCACCGGGGTGCCGGCGTCGACCGCCGTCCGCATCATCGCGCGGGTGGCGGGAAGCCACGCCGCGACGTCGTCCTCCCAGGCGGCCATCGACCCGCCGAGCACGAGGACGCCGTCGTACCCGGCGGCCGCGGCGTCGTCCGGGACCGTGTCGCCCTTGTAGGGGCGGCAGGCGTCGAGCTCGATCCCGTTGTCGCGGAAGGTGTCCACGAGGCGGCCGGGGCCGGCCCAGTCCTCGTGCTCGACGACGAGCAGGCGGGCGGGGGCGGCGTCCATCGGGGTGCTCACAGCAGGGGAAGGTAGCGAGCGAGCTCGAACGGCGTCACCTGGTGGCGGTAGTCCGACCACTCCTGGCGCTTGTTGCGCAGGAAGAACTCGAAGACGCCCTCGCCGAGGGTCTCCGCGACGAGCTCCGACTCCTCCATCGTCGCGATCGCCGCGTCGAGGCTCGCCGGGAGCGGGCGGATGCCCAGGGCGCGGCGCTCGGCGTCGGTGAGGCTCCAGACGTCGTCCTCGGAGCCGGCCGGCAGGTCCAGCCCCTCCTCGATGCCCCGCAGCCCGGCCGCGAGGATGAGCGCGTACGCGAGGTAGGGGTTGCACGCGCTGTCGATCGCCCGGTACTCGATCCGCGTGCTGTTGCCCTTGCCGGGCTTGTACATCGGCACGCGGATGAGGGCGCTGCGGTTGTTGTGACCCCAGCAGACGTACGACGGCGCCTCGGCCCCGCCCCACAGCCGCTTGTACGAGTTGACCCACTGGTTGGTCACCGCGGTGATCTCCGCCGAGTAGGTCAGCAGGCCGGCGATGAACTGCCGGGCGACCTTGCTCAGCTGGAACTCGGCGCCCGCCTCGTGGAAGGCGTTGCGGTCGCCCTCGAAGAGCGACAGGTGGGTGTGCATCCCGCTGCCCGGGTGGTCGGCGAACGGCTTGGGCATGAACGTCGCGTACGTGCCCTGCTCGAGCGCGACCTCCTTGACCACGGTGCGGAAGGTCATGATGTTGTCGGCCGTCGTCAGCGCGTCGGCGTAGCGCAGGTCGATCTCGTTCTGCCCCGGGCCGCCCTCGTGGTGGCTGAACTCGACGCTGATCCCCATGCTCTCCAGCACCGCGATCGCCGCGCGCCGGAAGTCGTGCGTCGTCCCCCGCGGCACGTGGTCGAAGTAGCCCGCGGTGTCGACCGGCTCGGGCGCCTTGCCCGGGCTGTACTCGTCCTTGAGCAGGTAGAACTCGATCTCGGGGTGGGTGTAGAAGGTCAGCCCGTGCCCGGCGGCCTTGGCCAGCGCCCGCTTGAGGACGAACCTCGGGTCGCTCAGGCTCGGCGCGCCGTCCGGGGTGAGGATGTCGCAGAACATCCGCGCCGTGCCGTGGTGGTCGCCGCGCCACGGGAGCACCTGGAACGTGCTCGGGTCGGGGCGCACGAGCATGTCGGCCTCGAAGACCCGGGCCAGGCCCTCGATCGCCGACCCGTCGAACCCGATGCCCTCGGCGAACGCCCCCTCGAGCTCGGCCGGGGCGACCGCCACCGACTTCAGCGAGCCCAGGACGTCCGTGAACCACAGGCGGATGAAGCGGATGTCGCGTTCCTCGATCGTGCGAAGGACGAACTCCTGCTGCCTGTCCATGCGGTCCTCTCGGGGGCGTGCGGCCTGGTCTGGGCTCATGCTCCCACGAGCACGTCATGCCGGGATGTCGAGGTGCAGGTGTCGAGGTGAGGGCCGGCTTGCGGTGATCCACGGACGGGCCTGGGTGATCCACGGACAGGTCTGGGTGATCCACGGACAGGCCTGGGTGATCCACGGACAGGACTCGGTGATCCACGGACAGGACTCGGTGATCCACGGACAGGCCTGGGTGATCCACGGACAGGCCTGGGTGATCCACGGACAGGTCTGGGTGATCCGCGGACGCTCCCGCCGGTGGATGACGTGATCGACGGACACGCTGGGCTGCTGGGGCGACCCGCAGCGTCCATCGATCACGTCATG
>JBQGCR010000643.1:0-10272 GCA_052038585.1 Kineosporiaceae bacterium | reverse complement strand
GGAGGTGTCGGCGCCGGCCAGGCGTCCGCCGCCCCCCTCCAGCCGGACCAGGTCGTCAGCGCGACCCCGAGCCTGACGACGCCCTTCGTCCGCAACGGCCGCGTCCAGGCGCTCGCGCTCGTCGGGAGCACCGTCGTCCTCGGCGGCACGTTCACCTCGGTCTCCGACGCCGGCGGCACGGCCCTGTCCCGGCCGAACGTCGCCGCGTACGACCGGACGACGGGCAAGCTCTCCCGGACGTTCGCGCCCGTCCTCAACGGCCAGGTCTGGGCCGCCGCGGCCGGCCCGGTGCCGAACACCGTCTACGTCGCCGGGGACTTCACGACCGTCAACGGCGTCGCCGTGAGCCGGCTCGCGCTGCTCGACGTGACGACGGGTGCGCCGGTGCCCGGCTTCGCCTCGCCGGGCTTCTCGGCGACGATCCGGGCCCTCGTCCTGACGAACGGGCGCCTCCTCGTCGGCGGCACCTTCGCCCGCGCGGGCGGCCAGGCCCGCTCCGGGCTGGCCTCGCTCAACCCGCTCACCGGGCGGCTGACGCCCTTCTCCACGGCCCAGTTCACCGGCAACCACAACTACGGCGTCAACGGCTTCGGCAACAAGATGCCCGTCGGCGTCGTGTCGATGGCGGTGACGCCGGACGGCTCGCAGCTCGTGACGATCGGGAACTTCCGCTTCGTCAACGGTGCCCTGCACGACCAGGTGGCCCGCTTCGACCTGTCGGGGACGACGGCGCGGCTGCGCGAGGACTGGACGACGTCGTGGTTCACGGCGCCCTGCTACAGCGGGTCCTTCGACTCCTGGGTGCGTGACGTCGAGTTCTCCCCGGACGGCTCGTACTTCGTCATCGGGTCGACCGGCGGCGGCAACGACGACGCGTGCGACGCCGTCCTGCGCTTCGAGACGTCGTCCGCCGGCACCGACGTCCAGCCGACGTGGCTCGCCAGCACGGGCGGCGACTCCGTCTACACGATGGCCGTCACGGACGACGCCGTCTACGCCGGCGGCCACTTCCGCTGGTTCAACAACCCGCTCGCCGTCGACGTCGCCGGCCCCGGCGCCGTCCCGCGGCCGGGGCTGGTGGCCCTGGCCCCGGAGACCGGGCTGCCGCTGCCGTGGAACCCCGGGCGCCACCCGCGCGACAAGGGCGCGTTCGCGATGCTCGCCACCGACTCCGAGCTGCTCGTCGGCACCGACACCGAGTGGGTCGGCTACCGGCAGACCCGGACCTACCGGCTCAGCCGGTTCCCGCTCGCCGGCGGCGCCTCCGTCCCCGCGCGCCGCACGCCCGGGCTGCCGGCGAGCCTCACGGTCCTCGACACCGCCGCGGGCGCCGCGACCTTCTCCTCCCTCGACGCCGCGGGCGTCTCGGCCACCGGTCGCTCGGTGCGCCTCGACCCGGTCGGCGCCGCCCGCGCCGCGACCGTCGTCGACGGCGACCTCTACGTCGCGCTGGCCGACGGCACCCTGCAGCGCCGGTCGTGGGACGGCGCCACCGTGGGCCCCGCGACGACGCTCACCCCGTGGGACGACCCGTACTGGAACCAGTTCCTCACCGGCGTCAACGCGGGCGAGACCTACGCCGGGCGGCCGTCGGGCCTCGGCAGCGACCTCGCGGGGGCGAACGGCATGTTCTACCTCTCGGGCCGGCTCTACTACGCCCGTGGCACCAGTCTCGTCGCCCGGGCCTTCGAGCCGTGGAACGGGGTGTCCGAGCCGACGGCCCGGACCGTCGCGACCCTGCCGACGACGCCGGTCTCGGTGACGTGGGCCGACGGCTCGCTGTACTTCTCGACGGCCGACGGCACCCTCTACCGGGCGCCGTTCGACGGGACGACGCTCGGGGCCTCGACCGCCGTCGGCGGGCCGGCCGTCAACGGCGCGAACTACGCCGGCGGCCAGCTCCTCGTCGGTCCGGGCGCGACGACCTGCCCGGCCGCCACCGGCTGGTCGGCCGAGCTCTTCCGGTCCCTCGACCTCACCGGACCGGCCGTCTGCCGGGACGACGCCGCCGTCGACTTCGCCTGGGACGGCGGGGTTCCCGCGCCGGGCGTCCCGCGGGAGAACTTCTCCGCCCGCTGGACCCGCACGGTCGACCTGCCGGCCGGCACGTACACGTTCCTCGCCGGCGCCGACGACGGGATCCGCCTGTCGCTCAACGGGACGCGCGTCGTCGACAGCTGGGTCGACACGCCCTACGTCGTCCGGTCCGCGACGGTCACGCGGCCCGGCGGGCCGACGACGATCTCGGTCGAGTACTACCAGCGGCTCGGCGGCAGCCGGGTCCGGCTCGACTGGGTGCGGACGACCTCGAACGTCGCGACCTCCGCGACGGCCACGGCGTCGTACACCTCGCCGTGGGAGGCGCAGCCGGGCGTCCTCGTCGACGGGACGACGCCGACGACGTCGACCCCGGGCCGGACCGGCGTCGCGTGGGGGACGTGGCCGAACTCGGGCACCCAGTGGGTCGAGCTGGCCTGGCCCGCGCCCGTGCGGCTGACCGGCGCCGCGGCGTACTTCTACGACGACAAGGGCGGCGTGCCGCTGCCGAACGGCTGGAAGGTGCAGTCCTGGGACGGCGCCGGCTGGGTCGACGCGGCGAACCCGACGGGCTACCCGGTCGCGGGCGACCGGTTCAACGTCGTCCGCTTCGCCCCGGTGACGACGACGCGGCTGCGGTACGTCCTCGACGGCGGCACCGGCACCCGCGGCGTCGGGCTGCGGCAGGTGCACGCCTACACGGGCTGAGCCGCCCCTGCGCTCCGCCGGGGTGACCGCTACGGCGTCCGGGTGACGTCGTCGCCCGAGGCGCCTCCGAGCGGGTGACCTCCAGGACCGAACGGTCTCCGGGCGCCGACGTCACGACCGTACGGTCGACCCGAGCCCGTCCACCCGCGCCGGGCGCCCCAGCCCAGGAGGCTCCCGTGCCCCGCCGTGCCTTTCGCCTCGCCGCCGCCGCGGTCGCCCTCGCCGCGACGGCGATGGGGACGACCCTCGCGCCCGCGCAGGCCGCGCTCCAGCCCGGCCAGGTCGTCAGCGCGACACCGTCGCTCACGACGCCGCTGGTCCGCGACGGCCGGGTGCAGGCGCTCGCGCAGGTCGGGAACACGGTCGTCCTCGGCGGCACCTTCACCCAGGTCTCGGACGTCGACGGCCCGCCGCTGCCGCGGGCGGGCGTCGCCGCGTACGACCGGACGACCGGACGGCTGCTGCCGGGCTTCGCCCCCGTCCTCGACGGCCAGGTCTGGGCCCTCGCCGCCGGGCCGGTCGCCGGGACCGTCTACGTCGCCGGGGACTTCACCCGCGTCGGGACGGCGCCGGCGAGCCGCCTCGCGCTGCTCGACGTGACGACCGGCGCCCTCGTCCGCGGCTTCGCCCCGCCCGCCCTCAACGGCACGGTGCGCGCGCTGACCCTGACCCGGGGACGGCTCCTCGTCGGCGGCACCTTCACCTTCGCCGGCGCGACGTCCCGGCGCGGCCTCGTCTCGCTGGACCCGGTGAGCGGCCGGCTGACGACGTTCGCCACCGCCGCGTTCACCGGCAACCACAACTACGGCGTCCGCGGCACCGCCGGCAGCCGGATGCCGGTCGGCGTCGTCGCCATGGCGGTCACCCCCGACGGGTCGCAGCTGGTGACGATCGGCAACTTCCGCACCGTGGACGGCGCGCTGCACGACCAGGTGGCCCGCTTCGACCTGTCCGGCACGACGGCCCGGCTGCGGTCGGACTGGACGACGCGGTGGTTCACCGCCGGGTGCCACACCTGGTCGTTCGACTCCTGGGTGCGCGACGTGAAGTTCTCCCCGGACGGCACGTACTTCGTCATCGGGTCCACCGGCGGCGGCAACGTCGACGCGTGCGACGCCGTCCTGCGCTTCGAGACGTCCTCGGCCGGCACCGACGTCCAGCCGACGTGGCTCGCGAGCACCGGGGGCGACTCGGTCTTCTCCCTCGCCGTGACGAGCTCGGCCGTCTACGCCGGCGGCCACTTCCGCTGGTTCAACAACCCCCTCGCGGTGGACGTCCCCGGGCCCGGCGCGATCGGCCGGCCCGGCATCGCGGCGCTCGACCCGGCGTCCGGGCTGCCCCTCGCGTGGAACCCGGGCCGCCACCCGCGGGACAAGGGCGTCTTCGCGATCCTCCCGACCGACGCCGAGCTCCTCGTCGGGACCGACACCGAGTACGTCGGCAACCAGCGGTACCGCACCTACCGGCTCAGCCGCTTCCCGCTCGCGGGGGGCGCGACGGTGCCGGCCCGGACGACGCCGGCGCTGCCCGCGAGCCTCGGCGTCCTCGACGGCGCCGCCGGGCTCGTGACGCGCTCGACGCTGACGACGACCGGCGTCGGGGCGTCCGGCCGCGTCGACGCCGTCACCCCGCTCGGGGCGCTGCGCGGCGCCACCGTCGTCGACGGCGACCTGTGGGTGGCGGCCGCCGACGGCACCCTGAGCCGGCGGTCCTGGGACGGCGTCACCGCCGGGCCGGCCGTGACCCCGACGCCGTGGGTCGACCCCACCTGGGACGGCGTGCTCACCGGCGTCAACCCCGGCGAGACGTACGCCGGCCGGCCCACCGACGTCGCGACCGACCTGCGCTCGGCGAGCGGGATGTTCTTCCTCGGCGGGCGCCTGCACTACGCCGTCGGCACGCGGCTCCTCGCGCGGCAGTTCGAGCCGTGGACCGGCGCCGTCTCTCCGGCCGCCGTGCAGGTCGCGACGCTGCCGGCCGTGCCGGTGTCCGTGACGTGGGCGGCCGGCTCCCTGTACCTCTCGCTGCCCGACGGCCGGCTGCTCCGCGCGTCCTTCGACGGGCGGACCCTCGGGGCCCCCGTCACGGTCGGCGGCCCGGCGGTGAACGGCGCCTCGTACGCCGGCGGCCAGCTCGTCGTCGGGCCCGGCGCGACGACGTGCCCCGCGGCGACCGGCTGGGCGGGGCAGTACTTCCGCGGCCCGACGACGTCGTCGGCCGCCGCGTGCCGGGACGACGCCACGCTCGACTTCGCGTGGGGCACCGCCGCGCCGGCGCCCGGGATGCCGGCGACGAACTACGCGGTCCGGTGGACCCGGACGATCGACGTCACCCCCGGGACGTACACGTTCACTGTGGCGTCCGACGGCGGCGTCCGGCTCGTCGTCGACGGCCGGGCGGTGCTCGACGACCCGGTGCTGCGGCCCGACGGAGTCCGGACGGCGAGCGCGGCGGTGCCGTCCGGGCACGCCGTCGTCGTCCTCGAGTACACCCACGGCACGGGTGCCGCCCGGGTGGGCCTGTCCTGGACCCGCACCGGCGGCCGGGCCGTCCCCGGCACCGTCGTCAACCCCGGCCCGCGGCCCGTCCTGCGCTGACGCCGGCGGTCGGCGCGACCGTGCCGCAGCGCGGTGGCGGCACGGCATCCCGGGGTGACGGGGCCGTCCCATGATCGATGTCATGATCCATGTGCCGTTGACGTCGCCATGGCGACGCTCACGCGCCATGGATCATGACATCGACCGCGCGACGGCTCCATCGACCACGAGTCGGGATCCATGGATCACGCGGGGTCGCCATGGATCACGGGTGGGGGTGCATGGATCACGGGTGGGGGTCCATGGATCACGGGTGGGGATCCATGGATCACGAGGAGGTCGCCATGGATCACGGCGGTGCGGTCGGTGCGGTCGGTGCGGTCGGCGCGGTGAGTACGGCGGGTCAGTGCGGGAGGAGCGTGCGCGCCGTCTCCGCGTCCATGCCGTAGAGACCGAGCAGGTCGACGACGGCCGAGCGCACCTGGGCGACGACGACGGTGGCCGAGAGGCTGTCCGCGCACAAGCGCGCGGGGTCCAGCCGGGGCGCGAACGCGACGAGGGCGGCGCGGCTCGCGGCCGCCTCGCCGGGCACCTCGAGCTCGTGCCGGATCGCCCGGAGGATCGCCGCGAGGTCGTCAAGCGTCTGCGCGACCGGCTCGGGCAGGCGCTCGCCGCGCTCGAGGAGGGCGACGACGTGGCGCAGCGCGACCCGCATGTTCCGGATCGCCATGTCGACGCCGCGCAGCGCCTGGCGGGACTGCGAGAGCCAGGGCCGGCGGCGGCGCCGGATGGGCGAGATCCGGCTGATCTCGTCCCCGGCGTTGAGGGCCTGCCGCCAGGAGTCGATCTCCGACTGCGTCGCGCGCAGCCGGGTGAGGGCGGCGTCGGCCCGGTCGACGTCCCGGGTCCGCACGGCCGCGGCGGACTCGGCGACGACGGCGGCGAGGGTGCCGACGAGGTCGGTGCCGCGCGCCCTGATGTCCGGCCGGGGGTCGCCGGGGGCGACGGCCGCGACGAGCAGCGCCGTGACCCCGCCGACGACGGCGTCCTCCCACCGGACGATGCTGCCGCCGGCCGGTTGCGGCAGGACGGTGACGAAGATCGCCTGGAGACCGGCCTGCGCCGTGACGAGCGGTCCTCCGTCGAGCAGCTGCGCGGCGGCCATGGCGAGGCCGACGACCACGGCGATCTGCCAGCCGCCCGACCCGATGAGCCGCACGAGCAGGTCCCCGAGGCCGACGCCGATCGTCACCCCGACGGCGAGCTCGCCGACCCGGCGCAGCCGCTTCTCGTTCGTCAGGCCGAGGCAGACGACGGCGGCGACCGCCGCGAAGAAGGGCGTCTGGTGGCCGAGCACCCGTGTGGCGAACTCCCACGCGAGCGCCGCGGCGACGGACGCCTGGACGATCGACCACGCGGTGCCGCGCAGGCGGCTCACGCCGGCGCCGGCTCGTCGTCCCAGGTCGATGTCCACCGGGGCTAGTGTCGCGTCCGTGGCCGACACGTACACCTTCGGGACGACCCCGACCGCCGCGCACCGGCTCGACCTGCTCGCCGCGGTCTTCGACCCGGGCAGCCGGGCGCTGCTCGTGCGCTGGGGCCGGCGGCAGGACGGCGATCCGGTCGAGCACGCGGTCGACCTCGGCTGCGGGCCGGGGCACACCGCGCGGCTGCTCCACGAGACGACGGGGGCGGCGCGGACGACGGCGGTCGAGCGGTCGGCCGACCTGGCGGCGCTCGCCCGGACCAATGTCCCCGATGAGGTGACGGTCGTCGAGGCCGACGTCACCGTCGACCCGCTGCCGGTCGACCCCGCCGACGTCGTCCACTGCCGGTTCCTCGTCACGCACCTGTCCGCGCCGCGCCGGGCGCTGCGGGTCTGGGCCGATGCGCTGCGCCCCGGGGGACGGCTCGTGCTCACCGAGGTCGCCCGCCTCACGAGCCGCGAGCCGGCGCTCGGCCGGTACTACGAGCTCGTCGCCGAGCTCCAGGACCACCACGGGCAGGCGCTCGACGTCGGGGCGACGCTCGCCGACGTCGTCGCCGACGCCGGCCTGACGGTGGAGCACGCGGTCCTGCGGCCGTGGCACCCGCCGGTCGCGGAGATGGCCGCCCTCCACGCACTGAACATCCGCACCTGGCGGCAGGACTCCTACGCCCGCGCGTCGTTCGACGCCGACGAGCTCGACGCCCTCGAGGCCGCGCTCGTCGAGATCGCCCGCGGCGGCCCGAGCGAGCCGGTCGAGCAGGAGCTCGCCGAGGTGGTCGCGCACGCGGGGTGAGTGACGACCATGATCACGCCTGGAGCGACCATGATCACGCGGGGAGGGGGTGACTGGGTGACAGGGTGACGGGGGCGCCGGGTGGGGGGTGACAGGGTGACGCCTTCGCGCGAGGCGCCCTGATGCCTAGGCTGACCGCCATGACGAGCACCCTTCCCGAGACGCGCCCCGCCCTGCCCTCGACGTGCCCGACGCCGACGCCGGACCCCGAGGGGGCCCGCCGGACGTACGAGCTCGACCGGGCCCACGTCTTCCACTCGTGGTCGGCGCAGGCGGCGCTCTCGCCGATGGTCGTCGCGGGCGCGCAGGGCTCGTGGGTCTGGGACGGCGACGGCCAGACCTACCTCGACTTCTCCGGCCAGCTCGTCTTCACGAACATCGGGTTCGGGCACCCGCGCGTCGTCAGCGCGATCGCCGAGCAGGCCGCCCTCCTCGCGACCGTCGCCCCGAGCCACGCGAACGCCGCGCGCAGCGAGGCCGCCCGGCTCATCGTCGAGCGGGCACCGGGCGACCACTTCAGCCACGTCTTCTTCACCAACGGCGGCGCGGACGCGATCGAGAACGCCGTCCGGATGGCCCGGCTGCACACGGGCCGGCGCAAGGTCCTCGCGCGCTACCGCAGCTACCACGGCAACACGACGACGGCGATCAACCTCACCGGGGACCCGCGCCGCTGGCCGAACGACTACGGCGCCGAGGGCGTCGTCCACTTCTTCGGGCCGTACCTGTACCGCTCGGAGTTCCACGCGACGACCGAGGCCGAGGAGTGCGAGCGGGCGCTGGAGCACCTCGAGCGGACGATCCAGCTCGAGGGCCCGTCGACGATCGCCGCGGTCGTCCTGGAGTCGATCCCGGGGACCGCCGGGATCATGGTGCCGCCGCCGGGCTACCTCCAGGGGGTCAGGGCGCTGTGCGACAAGTACGGCATCCTCTGGATCGCCGACGAGGTCATGTCCGGCTTCGGCCGCGCCGGCCGCTGGTTCGCCGTCGAGCTCGGCGACGCGACCCCGGACCTCGTCACCTTCGCCAAGGGCGTCAACTCCGGCTACGTCCCGCTCGGCGGCGTCATCGTCTCCGAGGCGGTCTACCGCACCTTCGCCGACCGCCCCTTCCCCGGCGGCCTGACGTACTCCGGGCACCCGCTCGCCTGCGCGGCGGCCGTCGCGAACATCGGCGTCATGGCCGACGAGGGCCTCGTCGAGAACGCCGACCGGCTCGGCCGCGAGGTCTTCGCCCCGGCCCTGGCCGAGCTCGAGGCGGGCAGCGCGATCGTCGGCGAGGTCCGCGGCGCCGGCTGCTTCTGGGCCGTGGAGCTGGTGCGGGACAAGCAGACCCGCGAGCCGCTCGTGCCGTACAACGCCTCGGGCGCGGACAACGCGCCGATGGCGGCCCTCGGCGCAGCCTGCAAGAAGCGCGGGCTCATGCCGTTCGTCAACGGCAGCCGCACCCACGTCGTCCCGGCGCTGAACATCACCGACGAGGAGGCGCGCTACGGCCTCGCCCTGCTCGCCGAGGCCGTCGCCGAGGTGGAGTCGGGCCTCTGACGACGACGGCCGGATGGGGATCGATGCCCATTCCGGCCGCGGCCGTCCTGCGGCAGAGTCGCTCCTGTCACCGGCGGGCACCCCGGACGCCACGGGGTCCTCGGGGGGAGCACGGGGGAACGCTCGGGGGAGCACGGGGAGCGGGGGCGGGGTGACCGCCGGTGACAATCGGCCCCCGGGAGCGGCCCCGCCCACCTAGGATCTGCGTCGTGAGCGACCCAGGGGGAGGCTCGTTCGTCCCCCCGCCGGGGTACGACGAGCCGCTGAGGATCGGGCGCGGCGGCTTCTCGGTCGTCTACCGCGCCCGGCAGGTCGCGCTCGACCGGCTCGTCGCCGTCAAGGTGCTCCTCACCGACCTGTCCGACCCCGGCGACGCCCGCCGGTTCGACATCGAGTGCCGCACCCTCGGCCGGCTCGGGGCGCACCCGCACATCATCGACGTCCACGACGCCGGCGTCGGCGTCGACGGCCGCCCGTACCTCGTCATGCGCTACTACCCGGGCGGCACGCTCGCGGACCGGGTCAGGCGGCTCGGCCGGATGCCGGCCGACCAGGTGGTCGAGGTCGGCATCCTCCTCGCCGAGGCGCTCCAGGCGGCGCACGACGGCGGCGTCGTCCACCGCGACATCAAGCCGGAGAACGTCCTCGTCGACGAGCGGGGCCTGCCGATCCTGTCCGACTTCGGCGTCGCCGCGATCGCCGACGCCATGGGCCGCTTCACCTCCTCGGTCGCCTTCTCCCGCGCGCACGTCGCGCCCGAGGTGCTCGACTCCAACGCCTACGGCGTCCCCTCCGACGTCTTCGCCCTCGGGTCGACCCTGTGGACGCTGCTCGAGGGGCACCCGCCTTTCGAGGCCGCGACCGACGTCCGGCGCGCGATCGCCATCGCGAGCCGCCCGGTCCCGCCGCTGAGCGCCGACGACGCCCCGGACGGGCTCCAGGAGGTGCTCGCCCGGGCGATGCACCGCGACGCGGAGGCCCGGATCGCCTCGGCCGGGGAGGTGGCGGCGCTCCTCGCCGACCTGCGGCCGGCCGACGCGACGACCGTGCGGCACTCGCGCAGCGGGCTGCTCCCGCCGCTGCCGACGGTCGGCGCGCAGACGGTCCCGGACGCCGAGAGCACCCGGTTGCGCGTCGCCGTCCCCGCGCCCGCCCTGCCCGCCG
>JBQGCR010000642.1:0-3259 GCA_052038585.1 Kineosporiaceae bacterium | reverse complement strand
TTCAACCAGCTGCTCACCGGCGTCGGCCTGCCGGGCGTCGACTGGCAGGGCGACGGGACGGCGGCCTTCGTCTCGGTCGTCCTCGTGACGACGTGGCAGGGCTTCGGCTTCTCCATGGTCGTGTACCTCGCTGCGCTGCAGGGCATCCCGCGCGAGGTCCGGGAGGCCGCGCAGCTCGACGGCGCAGTCGGCGTCCGCTCGTTCCGGTGGGTCACCTGGCCGATGCTCGGTCCGACGACGTTCTTCCTCCTCGTCTACTCCGTCATCACGAGCTTCCAGGTCTTCGACGTCGTCTACGTCCTCACGCGCGGCGGTCCGGGGACGGACACGACGTTCCTCGTCCAGTACGCCTACGACCAGGGCTTCACCCAGCGCGAGCAGGGCTACGCCGCCGCGATCGGCGTCGTCCTCTACGTCATCGTGCTCGCCCTCACGGCCGTGTACTGGCGCGCGGCGCAGCGGCGGGACGAGGCGTGAGCGCCGCGGACGCGCAGTCCGGGCGGCGGACGACGGCGCGGGTCGTCGTCGCCGCGCTCGCCGCCGCGCTGCTGCTCTTCCCGCTGTACTGGATGGTGCGCACCGCGCTCGCCGCGCCGGCCGAGCTCGCCGACCTGCCGGTGCCGCTGTGGCCGCAGGACGCGGTGTGGGAGAACTTCGTCGAGCCGTGGCGGCAGTACCCGTTCGGCCGCTGGCTCGGCAACTCCGTGCTCGTCGCCGTCGTGTCCGTCGCGCTGACCGTCGCGCTCAACCTCGCCGCGGGCTACGCGTTCGCCACGCTGCGCTTCCCGGGCCGGGACGTGCTGTTCCTGCTCGTCGTGAGCACGCTCATGGTGCCGATCCAGGTGATCATGGTGCCGCAGTTCCAGGTGGTCGTCGACGCCGGGCTCGTCGACAGCCCGTGGGGCGTCGTCCTGCCCCGGCTCGCCGAGGCGTTCGGGCTGTTCCTCGCCCGGCAGTTCTTCCTCGGCATCCCCGACGAGCTGCTCGACGCCGCGAAGGTCGACGGCGCGGGCCACCTGCGGACCTTCTGGTCGGTCGTCCTGCCGCTGTCGGGGCCGCTCGTCGCCGTCCTCGTCATCTTCACGTTCATGTGGCGCTGGAACGAGTTCGTCTGGCCGCTGGTCGTCCTCACCGACGCGCAGTCCTACACGCTGCCCGTCGGCCTGCAGTTCCTCGTCCAGCAGTACGGCACCGACTACGGGCCGCTGCTCGCGATGTCGCTGCTGTCGGTCCTGCCGATGCTGCTCGTCTTCGCGGTCGCTCAGCGCTGGTTCGTCGAGGGGGTCGCGCGGTCCGGGCTGCGCTGACCGGCCCGGCGCGCGGTGACGAGGAGCGCGGCGAGCGCGAGCACCTGCGTCCCCGCGACGACGGCGACGAGCGCGGGCACCGACCGCTCGTAGTGGGCGCCCGCGGCCGCGCCGCCGACGACGGCCGCGCCGCCCTGGACGGCGGCGAACCAGCCTTAGGCGGTCGCGCGGCGCGACTGCGGGACGAGGTCGGCGACGAGCGCCTTGACGGTCGAGTCCTGCACCCCGGCCGCCGCGCCCCACACCGCGACGCCGACGAGGACGGCGCCGAGCGCCGGGCTGAAGGCGAGCGCGGGCACCGCCGCGACGAGGAACGGCAGGACGACGAGCACGCGCCCGCCCCAGCGGTCGTAGAGCCACCCGGTGGCCAGGGCCGCGACGGCGGCGACGGCCATGCCGAGGGCGTAGACGAGCGGGACGGCCGCCACGGGGACGAGCCCGTCCTCGCTGAGGTGGTAGCCGATGACGCCGAAGGTCACCAGGCCCGCCGTCGTCAGCCCCGCGCAGCCGGCGAACCACCAGAACACCTCCGGCAGGTCGCGGGCTCCCGTCGACCAGCCCGCCGCCGGGACGGGCGGACCGGCGTCCTCGTCCGGCGGCGGGTCGCCGACCGCCGCCCGCACCCGGACGAGCAGGACCATCGCGACCGCCCCGGGGACCGCGAGGACCGCGAGCCCGAGCGGCACGCTCGTCGTCACGGCGACGACGCCGGCGACGAGCAGCGGGCCGGCGAACGCCCCCACCTGGTCGAGCGCCTTGTGCACCGCGAAGCCGCGGCCCCGGCCGACCCCGCTCGCCGCGAAGGCGAGCAGGGCGGACTTGCTCGGGCTGCGGACGGCCTTGCCGGTGCGCTCGGCGAGGACGAGGGCGCACGCGACGGCGAGCCCGCCCGCGCCGAGCGCCGGCGTCACCGCGAGGAGCGGGACGCAGACGGCGGTCAGCCCGTAGCCCGCGATCGTCAGCCGCCAGTAGGCGCGCGAGCGGTCGGCGATCGTCCCGAAGACGAGCCGCAGCACGAGCGCCGCGGCCTCCCCCGCCCCGGTGACCAGCCCGACGACGAGCGCCGACGCCCCGAGCGAGGCGAGGAACGGCCCGGTCACCGACCGCGCCCCCTCGTAGACCATGTCCGCGGCGAGGCTGACCACCCCGAACGCGACGACGCCCCGCCACGGACTCCACGCCCTGCTCACGAGAAGAGTCTCCCCCACCCCCGGTGATCATGAACGTGAGCCCCGTGATCATGAACGAAAGAGCGGTGATCATGAGCGTGAGAATCGCGGCGCCGCCCCCAGGTTCATGATCACGGCTCCTAGGTTCATGATCACGGAGGGGTGGGGTCAGGTGCCGACCTTCTCCCAGCCGCGGCGGGCGGGGCGGGAGGAGGTCTGGGTCGCCTCGCGGGAGCGGTAGACGACGTAGGGGCGGGCCAGGTAGCCGACCGGGACGGACAGCACGTGGACGAGGCGGGTGAAGGGCCACAGGGCGACGAGGAGGAACGCGGCGACGGCGTGGGCCTGGAACGTCCACGGGGCGGACGCCATGAGGCCGGGGTCGGGCGAGAGGACGAACAGCCCGCGGAACCAGACGGCGACGCTCTCGCGGTAGTCGTACGGGCCGTTGACCACGTTGCCCCACAGCGTGTTCGACACCCCGAGGAGGATCGTGCCGCCGAGCACGAGGTAGAGCACCTTGTCCATCGGCGTCGTCGCCCGGAACACCGGCCGGACGCTGCGCCGGCGCGCGACGAGCAGCGCGAGCCCGACGACGGTCATGACGCCGGCGACCATGCCGGCGCTCACGGCGGTCACGTGGTAGACGTGCTCGCTGATCCCGACCGCCTCGGTCCAGGACGCCGGCACGAGCAGGCCGATGACGTGGCCGCCGAGCGCCATGAGGATGCCGAGGTGGAACAGCGGCGACCCCAGGCGCAGGAGGCGGCTCTCGTAGATCTG
>JBQGCR010000641.1:0-8153 GCA_052038585.1 Kineosporiaceae bacterium | reverse complement strand
CGGCCGGCCGCGGTGCGGCGGGTCGCCGTCCCGTGGCGGCTCGTCCTGCTCACCGCCGGGCTCTTCCTCGTCGTCGAGTCCCTGCACCGCGGCGGCCTCGGCGACACCCTCGCCGACCTCGCCGGCACCGGCGAGGGGGCCGGGGCGCTGCTGCGCCTGGCGGCGGCCGGGGCGCTGGCCGCCAACGCCGTGAACAACCTGCCGGCCTACCTCGCGCTCGAGCCGGCCGCCGACGGCTCGACCGTGCGGCTGCTCGCCCTCGTCGTCGGCGGCCACTGCGGCCCGCTGCTCACGCTGTGGGGCACGCTCGCCACCCTGCTGTGGCGCGAGCGGCTCGACGCGCGCGGGGTGCGCGTCTCGGCGGGCCGGTTCCTCGCCGAGGGGCTCCTCCTCGTCCCGGTCGTGCTCACCGGGACGGTGCTCGTCCTCGCCGCGACCGCCTGACGACGGCCCGACGACGGCGGTCACGCCGGGCGAACCGGACACCGCCGCCGGGGACGGGCCGTCCCGCGCCGGGGTGACGGCCTGACGCAGGGTGATCGGCGCCGGGCCGCGGCGGCGTCCGGTTGGTCCGTTCGGTGGATGTCCGGCGTGTCGGCGCGGGGCCGCCTCAAGCGCCGCGCACCCGGGCCCGAAGCCAGATCTCGGAGCGACGGACCGCTCCACGAACCGCGGGCCATGGATACGGCCGTTGACCTGGAGGACGACCGGTGGCGACCCCACCGGACGTCGGTGACGGAGTTGTCCTGATGCTCGACGGTACGACGCTGCGCTCGCTGCGCTCAGCCCTCGACGGCCTCATGGCCCGCGAGCGGGCGACCAGCGACAACATCGCCAACGTCAACACGCCGTACTACACCGCGCGCACGGTCGCCTTCGAGAGCGACCTGCGCGCCGCCGTCGCCGCCGGGGACGACCCGATGCGGGCGCGGGCCACCGAGTCCTTCTCCACCGCACCGCGCGACCTCGTCGGCAACAACGTCGACCTGGCCCGCGAGACGGTCACGGCCGTGGAGACCAACCTGCGCTACGAGCTCGCGCTGCGCGCGACCGGGGACCGTTTCTCCGTGCTCCGCAGCGCCATCCGGGGGGCGTGAGCCGTGTTCGAGGCACTGGGCATGAGCGGGTCGGGCATGGGCGTCCACAAGCAGTGGATGGACGCGATCTCCGACAACATCGCCAACGTCAACACCGTCCGCCGCACGAGCGAGACGGCCTTCCAGGCGCGCTACGTCGTCGCGACGGAGGCCGCCGGCGGCGGGGTGCAGACGAGCGGGATCGCCCTCGGCAGCGCCGACGGCCGGCTCGCCTACGACCCGTCCCACCCGCTCGCGGACGCCGACGGGCTCGTCCGCCGCCCGGACGTCGACCTCGGCGAGCAGCTGACGACGGCGATCATGGCGCAGCGCGGGTACCAGGCGAACATCACCCAGCTCGACCGGGTCCGCCAGGCGTACTCCGCCGCGATCAACCTCGGGCGGGCCTGATGAGCATCGAGTCGATCGTCCCCGGCACGGGCGGCACGAGCGTCTCCGGCCTGGCCGACCTGTGGCGCCAGCAGGTCCTCGGCGGCACCGGCTCCGTCGGCGGCGGCTTCGAGATCCCGTCCGACCCCGCCGTGCGGCAGGCGCAGTCCGTCCGCGGCGACACCTTCGGCACCATGCTGACCGACGGCATCGGCACCCTCGAGGGCCTCGACGCGACCGCGCAGACCAAGGCCGTCCAGGCCGCCACCGGCGACCTCCAGGACGTCCACGACTACTCGATCGCCGCCACCCAGCTCCAGACGGCGACGGAGCTGACGACGACGATCCGCAACAAGGCCCTCGAGGCCTTCAACGACATCATCCGGATGCCCCTGTGAACCGCGGCGCCCAGGCGGGCCTCGCGCGCGCCAAGCAGGTGCTCGCCGGCTTCACCCCCGGCCAGCGCGGCGTCGTCGCCGTCGCCGTCCTCGCCCTCGCCCTCGGCGCCTTCGCCCTCACCCGGTGGGTCGCCCAGCCGGCGTGGGGGCCGCTGTACGGCAACCTCGACCTCACCGACTCCAGCGCGGTCACCGAGCAGCTCCAGGCGCAGGGCGTGCAGTACAAGCTCGCCGACGGCGGGGCGACGGTGCTCGTGCCCCAGTCCCAGGTCTACGACCTGCGGGTCTCGCTGTCCGGCAAGGGACTTCCCGCCTCGACCGGCCAGGGCGGCTACTCGCTGCTCGACCAGCAGGGCATCACGGCCACCGACTTCCAGCAGAACGTCGCCTACCGGCGCGCGCTCGAGGGCGAGCTGTCCAAGACCCTCGGCGCGATCGACGGCGTGCGCGTCGCCGTCGTCCACCTCGCCCTGCCGAAGAAGGACGTCTTCGCCACCGAGGCCGACAAGCCGACGGCGTCGGTGCTGCTCAGCCTCCAGCCGGGCACGACGCTCGACAGCCGCCAGGTCATGTCGGTCACCCACCTCGTCGCGGGCAGCGTCGAGGGCCTGTCCCCGGACGACGTCACGGTGAGCGACTCCACCGGGAGGATGCTGTCCGTCAGCGGGACCGGCGCGGGCGGCGGCCCGGTCGCCGGCGACAACGACTCCCAGACCGCGCAGTACGAGCAGCGGCTCGGCACCGCGGTGCAGGACATGCTCGACCAGGTGCTCGGCGCCGGCAACGCCGTCGTGCGGGTCAACGCCCTGCTCGACTACGACGCGACCGACACGACGACCGAGCGCTACCTCACCGAGACCGCGCCCCCGCTGTCGGAGGCCACGGTCAAGGAGACCTACGCCGGCAACGGCGCGGGCGCGGGCGGCACCCTCGGCCAGACGGGCAACGTGCCCGCGGTCGCCGGGACCGGCGGCTCGTACGGCCGGGACCAGCGCACGGTGAACAACGCCGTCGGCAAGGTCGTCGAGCGCTCGCAGGCCGCGCCCGGCAAGGTCACCCGGCTCACCGTCGCGGTCGCCGTCAACGCCGCCGCGAAGGGCGCCGTGTCCCCGGCCGACGTCCAGGCGCTCGTCTCCAACGCCGTCGGGCTCGACGCCGCCCGCGGCGACGCCGTCCAGGTCACCAAGCTCCCCTTCGACACCGCCGCGGCGGACGCGGCCGCCAAGGAGCTCGCCGCCGCCGAGGCCGCGCAGAAGACCGCCGGCTACCTCGAGCTCGGCAAGAAGGCCGGCCTCGCGCTGCTCGTGCTCGTCGTCGGGCTCGTCATGTTCCTGCGCCGCCGCAAGGGCGGCAGCGTCGAGGCGAGCGCGTCGGACCTGCCGTACGACGACTACTACGTCCAGCAGCCCCTCGCGGCCCTCGGGTCGGGCGAGCAGCAGCAGCCGGCCCTGCCGTCGGCCGAGCAGACGGCCTTCGAGCGGGACAAGGTGCGTGACGAGGTCTCCGCCCTCGTCGACAGCCAGCCCGAGGACGTCGCCGCGGTCATCCAGGGCTGGCTCAACGAACGGCAGACGTCGTGAGCACGGCGCTGGACTCGATGACGGGCCTGCGCAAGGCGGCGATCCTGCTCGTCCAGCTCGGGCGCGACCGCGCGGCGAAGATCCTCGCCCGCCTGCCCGAGCCGATGGTCGAGGACCTCACCGCCGAGATCGTGCGGCTGCGGGACGTGCGCGGCGAGGACGCCGACCACGTCATGCGCGAGGTCCACGAGTCCGTCATGTCCGCGGGCACCGCCGGCCGCGGCGGCATGGAGCTGGCCCGCCAGCTCCTCGCCCAGGGCCTCGGCGCCGAGCGCGCCGACGAGATCATGGAGCGGCTCGGCGCCACGCTCGCCGAGATGCCGTTCGAGGGCATGCGCAAGGCGGACGCCCGCCAGCTGCTGAGCTTCCTCGCCGACGAGCACCCGCAGACGATCGCGCTCGTCCTGGCGCACCTGTCGCCCGGCCAGTCCGCCGTCGTCCTGTCCGGCTTCGACCAGAAGCTCCAGGGCGAGGTCGCCTTCCGGATCGCCTCGATGGAGCGCGCCAGCCCGGACGTCATCCGGCTCGTCGAGCGCGAGCTCGACCGGCGGATGTCGACGGTGCTCGGGCCGCAGGAGATGTCCTCGGTGGGCGGCGTCGCGCCGCTCGTCGCGATCATCAACCGCGCCGACCGGACGACCGAGCGGCTCATCCTCGAGGGCCTGGAGTCCGTCGACACCGAGCTCGCCGAGCAGGTCCGCGCCCAGATGTTCATCTTCGAGGACATCACGTCCCTCGACGACAAGTCGATCCAGCTCATCCTGCGCAACGTCGAGAGCGGCGACCTCGCCCTGGCGCTCAAGGGCGTCAAGACCGAGGTGCGCGAGAAGGTGCTGCGCAACCTGTCGACCCGGGCCGCGGAGAACCTCGTCGACGAGATCGACCTCCTCGGCGCCGTCCGCCTCAGCCAGGTCGAGGAGGCCCAGGCCAAGGTGGTCCAGGAGATCCGGGCGCTCGAGCAGGGCGGCCAGATCACGATCATGCGCGGTGGCGATGAAGAGTTCGTCAGCTGAGCCCCGGGGCCGGACCGCCGGCCCCGGCGTGCTCACCGACGGCGCCGCCGCGGCGGCCCGGTCCGCGCGGCTGGACCACCCGCTGCGCGGCGGGCTCATGGACCCGCTGTACGCCGACCGCAACCTCGAGGACGTCGTCGCCCGGTCCGCCGAGCAGGCGCGCGAGGCGGCCCGGGCCCAGGGCTACGCGGCCGGCTGGTCGCAGGGCCGCCAGGCCGCGGCGCAGGCGGCGCTCGAGGACGCGGAGCGCACCCGGCGAGCGGCCCAGGACGCCGCCGAGCTCTTCGCCCTGCACGCGCGGGCCGCCCTCGAGGCACTCGACGAGGCCGCCCGCGCCCAGCGGGCCGCGACCTGCGCCGACCTCGCCGAGGTCGGTGACGCCATCGCCGACGCCGCCGTCGCGCTCGCCGCGTCGGTCCTCGGCCGCGAGCTGACGAGCCTCGACGGCGAGGTCGTCGAGGCCGTCCGGACGGCGCTGCGCACGCTCGGCACGAGCGACGTCACGGTCGTCCACGTGCACCCGGAGGACCTGCGGACGCTCACGGCCCTGCCCGACGGCGTCCTGCCGGCGGGCCTGCGGCTCGAGGCGGACCCGGCGACCCCGCGCGGCGGGGCGCTCGCCGTGACCTCGGCCCGGCAGGTGCTCAGCCCCCTGCCGAGCGCGCTCGCGGCGGCCCGCGCCGCCCTGGCCGGCGGGGACGAGCGGTGAGCGCGCCGACCCTGCGCCCCCCGACCGCGCCGGCGGGCGTCCCCGTCCCCCGGCGGGGCACCGTCGCGTCCCGGCCCGGCGGCGGCTGCGCCCTCGCGGGACAGGTCCGCGACTTCCTCGCCCCGGCGGTCCGCGCGGCGGCGCCGCGGGTGCTCGGCAGCGTCGTCGAGGTCGTCGGCCTCGGCATCGGGGTCGGCGGCCTGCGGGCCCCGATCGGGGACCTCCTGACGATCCGCACCCGCGCCGGGGACCTGCCCGCGCAGGTCGTCGCCGCGCAGGACGACGGCGTGCGCTGCATGCCGCTCGGCACGACCGCCGGCGTCTGCGTCGGCGACCCGGTCGAGTCCACCGGCGCCGTCCTGCGCGTCCCGGCCGGCTGGGGCATGCTCGGCCGCGTCGTCGACGCCCTCGGCCGCCCCATCGACGGCGGCGGTCCGCTCGGCGACGTCGAGCTCGTCCCGCTCGAGGCGGCCGCGCCGAACCCGTTGCAGCGCAGGCGCGTCGACCGGGTGCTCGAGACGGGCGTGCGCGCCGTCGACACGCTCGTGCCGGTCGGCGCCGGGCAGCGCGTCGGCATCATGGCCGGCTCCGGCGTCGGCAAGTCGACGCTGCTCGGCATGGCGGTGCGCGGCACCCAGGCGCCGGTGCGCGTCGTCGCCCTCGTCGGCGAGCGCGGCCGGGAGGTGCGCGAGTTCCTCGAGGACACCCTCGACCCCGCCGCGCGGGCGCGCACGGTCGTCGTCGTCGCGACGGCGGACGACCCGGCGCTGCTGCGGCTCACCGCGGCCTTCACCGCGACCCGGCTCGCCGAGCACTTCCGTGACCTCGGCCAGGACGTGCTGCTCGTCGTCGACTCCGTGACGCGCACCGCGCTCGCGCAGCGCGAGGTCTCCCTCGCCGCGGGCGAGCCGCCCGCCACCCGCGGCTACCCGGCGAGCGTCTTCGCCATGCTGCCGCGGCTGCTCGAGCGGTCCGGGCCCGGCGTGGACGGCAGCATCACCGCGCTCTACACGGTGCTCATCGAGGGCGACGACCTGCAGGACCCGGTCGGGGACACCGCGCGCGGCATCCTCGACGGCCACGTCGTCCTCTCCCGGTCGCTCGCGACCGCGGGCCACTTCCCGAGCATCGACGTCCTGGAGTCGATCTCCCGCGTCGAGCGCGCCGTGCTCCCGCCGCACCGGCTCGCCCGCGCCCAGCACCTGCGCCGGCTCCTCGCCGCGTGGCGCGACGTCCGCGACCTCGTCGAGGTCGGCGCGTACGCCGGCGGCAGCGACCCCGACGCGGACGCCGCGATCGCGCTGCGCGAGCGGATGGACGCCTTCCTGCGCCAGGCGCCGGACGACGTCGCCCCGGTCGAGCAGTCCTGGCAGGCCCTCGAGGCGCTGCTCGCCCCCGTCACCCCGCCCGGAGGCCGCCGGTGAACCGCACCTTCCGCCTCGCGACCGTGGAGCGGCTGCGCGCCGCCCGGCTCGACGAGGCCGGCACGGCGCTGCAGCGCGCCGCCGACGCCGTCGAGGCCGCCACGCAGCACCGCGACGACCTGACGCGACGGCTGCGCGAGCCGGACCCGGCGACCCCGACCGGCCTCGTCCAGGGCGCCGTCGCCCGCGAGCGGATGCGCGCCGAGCGGGTCCGGGCCGCCGAGGAGGTCGACCGGCTCGCCGGCGAGCTCGCCGCGGCACGGCAGGCGTGGCTCCACGCCCGCGCCCAGCTCAAGGCCGTGGAGACGCTGCACGCGGCGCACCGCCGCGCCGTCGCCGAGGCCGACGCGCGGGCCGAGCAGCGGGCGCTCGACGAGATCGCGGGCCTGCGGGCCTCGCGCGCCCTCCTCGACGGGGGTGCCGCGTGATCGAGGGCCTGTCCGCCGTCCGGTCCCGGATCGCCCAGCTCGAGGCGCTCACCGGGTCCGTCGCCCCCGCCGGCGGCGCCGCCGTCGCCCTCGGCGGCGTCGCCGTGTCCGGCGGCACGGCCGCGCGCGCGGCCGCCTTCGCCGGCGCCCGCGCGGGCGCGGGCGGCGAGCTCACCGAGGCCGACGTCGAGCCGGCGTCGGTCACGACGGGCACGACGAGGACGACGTCGCCCTCCCCGGTCCGGCCGTCCGCGCGCGACACCGCCCCGACGGGCGCCGACGCCGTCGCCCTCGCCCGGCAGTACACCGGCGTCCCCTACCGGTGGGGCGGCACCGACCCCGCGACCGGCCTGGACTGCTCCGGCCTGACCCAGCTCGTCTTCCGCCGCCTCGGCGTCGAGCTGCCGCGGGTCAGCCGCGACCAGGCCCGCGCCGGCACGAAGGTCGACTCCCTCGCCGACGCCCGGCCGGGCGACCTCGTCTTCTTCAACTCCCCCGTCTCGCACGTGGGCATCTACATCGGCGACGGGAAGATGATCGACGCACCGCGCCGCGGCAAGGACGTCGGCGTCCACGACCTGTGGGAGACCCCGAGCGCGATCCGGCGGGTGCTGCCCGCGGGGGGCACCGCCGCGGCCGCCGCGGCCCCGGCGGCCGCCGCGTCGGGCGGCCTCACCGGCCCGTACGCCGACCTGTTCACCCGGGCCGGGCGGCGCCACGGGGTGGACCCCGCGCTGCTGTCCGCCGTCGCGAAGGCCGAGAGCGGCTACCGCCCGGACGCCCGCAGCAGCGCCGGCGCCCGCGGGCTCATGCAGCTCATGCCCGGCACCGCGCGCGAGCTCGGCGTCGACGCCTCCGCCCCGGCCGAGGCGGTCGACGGGGCCGCCCGCCTGCTCGCCCGGCACCTGCGCACGTACGGCGGCCGCGTCGACCTCGCGCTCGCCGCGTACAACGCCGGCCCGGGCAACGTCAGCAAGTACGGCGGCATCCCGCCGTTCGAGGAGACCCGGACGTACGTCGAGCGCGTCACGCGCTACTGGGAGGCCCTGCGATGACATCCCCGACCATCGGCGCCCTGCCGCTGCCGGCGCGCCCGGATCCGGCTGCGCGGCAGTCCCGTCCCTCCGCCTCCGGT
>JBQGCR010000640.1:0-2374 GCA_052038585.1 Kineosporiaceae bacterium | reverse complement strand
CCGCGCCGCGCAGCGCGGCGGTCTCCGGGCCGGTCCCGTCGGTGAGGACGGCGAGGCGCACGGGCGCGCCTGTCGCGGTCCGCGCGGCGTCGAGGGCGGCCGCGGTGCAGGCGAGGGCGACGAGGTGGTCCTCGCCGTGCCGCCCGCCGGGTCCCTCGGCGACGACGAGGACGTGCGTCGCGTCCTCGGCGTCCGTCGCCCGGTCCCCGAGGGCGGCCCGGGCGGCCGTGGCGAGCGGGCCCTCGCCGAGGACGCGCCAGGCGGCGGCGTCCGGCTCGGGGGCGTCCCCGGCGGGCACGAGCACGGTCTCGAAGGCCTTGTCCGCGAGGGGGACCGCGACGTCCGAGCGGCCGAGCGGGCGCAGGAGCACGTCGCGGGCGACGAGCAGGAGCGTGCCGTCCTCGCCGCGCAGGTGCACCGAGCCGAGGAGGCCGGCGGGCGTCCGGGCGACGCGCGCGGTGCACCAGCCGCCGCGCGGGCCGCCGTCGCCGCCGCGGGCCGGGACGTGCAGCGAGCCGACCGCGAAGGGCAGGTGCGGGACCGCGGGCCGGTCGCCGTCCGCGGGCAGCGCGGCGACGGCGGGGGCGAGCACCTGCAGGCAGATGTCGAGCAGCGCCGGGTGGACGGTGAGGGCGCCGTCCGGCGTCGCCGGGGCGGGCAGCTCGACGTGCGCGACGGCGCGCCCGTCGGGCAGCAGGTAGGCCTCGCCCGCGCCGCTGAACGCCGGGCCGTAGCGGTGCCCGACGGCCGCCAAGGCCTCGGCGACGTCGGTCGGGGTCGCGCCGGCGTCGAGGTCGAGCACGACGTCGTCGTCGGCCGCCTCAACCGGGTCCGTCGTCACGGCGCGCACGGTCGCCGTCGCGCACCGGGCGAGGTCGCCGCTCGCCAGGACGGCGTGCACGTCGACCCGCACGGTGCCCGGGCCGAGCGGGGCGACGGTCGTCGTCACCGGCGTCGACGCCTCGACGACGAGGAGGCGGTGCAGCTCGAGGTCGTCGACCTCGACGGCGTGCCCGGGCCGGCCGAGCGCGGCGGCGCCGGCGGCGAGAATGGCCTCGGCGAAGCCGGCGGCCGGCAGGACGGGCGTGCCGTGCACGGCGTGGTCGGCGAGCCAGGGCAGCTCGTCGAGGCCGACGTCGCCGGTGAACGCGTGGCTCCGGCCGGGCAGCCGCACGTGCGTGCCGAGCAGCGGGTGGGTCCCGCCGGTGCGGGCACGGCGCACGGGCGGCGCCCAGTGCCGCACGTGCCGCCACGCCGGGCGCGGCAGGTCGGCGTGCCGGGCGAGGGGGACGCCGAGGCCCTCGGGGTCCGCCCCGGTGCCCGCGGCGCGGTACCCGGGGGTCAGCGCGAGCCGGGCGACGTTGCCGCGGAACGAGATCCCGGAGTCCGTGCCGCGGCGCAGCGACGGCAGGACCGCGCCGGTGACGCCGGCGGCGCGCAGCGTCGCGGTGACCGCGGGCACGGCGACGGGGTGCGGCGAGACCTCGAGGAAGGTCGTGAAGCCGTCCGCGACCGCGGCCCCGACCGCCTGGGCGAGGCGGACGGGCCGGCGCGCGTTCGCCTGCCAGTACGCCGCGTCGCACTCCGGCGTCCGGCGCGGGTCGTCGTGGACGGTCGTGTAGAGCCGGACCGACGGGGTGCGCGGCCGCACGCCCGCGAGGAGCCGGCCGAGCTCGGGCAGGATCGGCTCGACGGCCGGGGAGTGCCCGGCGCCGGTGACGGGCAGCACCCACGCCTGGCGGCCGAGGGACTCCACGTGCTCGGCGAGCGCGACGACCTGCGCGGCGTCCCCGGCGACGGTCGACTGGCGCGGGGCGGCGTGGACGGCGACGACGACGCCGGGGAAGCGCGCCGAGAGCGCGTCCACCTCGGCGCCGGACAGCTCGAGGACGGCCATCGCGCCGCCCCCGCGCTGCCCGACCTCGTGGAGCAGGCGGGACCGCTCGGCGATGACCCGCACGCCGTCGGCCAGGTCGAGCGCGCCGGCGACGACGGCCGCGGCCACCTCGCCGAGCGACTGCCCGACGACGGCCGCGGGCTCGTGCCCGCGGGCCCGCCACGCGGCCGCGAGCGCGACCTGGACGCCGAAGATCGCGATCTGCGACTCGGCGATCGTCAGCTCGTGCCCGGCGCCGCAGACCTCGCCGCGCACGACGGCCCGCAGGTCCACCCCGGACGCCGCGAGGAGCAGCGGGGTGAGCTCGTCGACGCACGCGGCGAACGCCGGCTCGTCGTCGAGGAGCTCGCGGGCCATCCCGGCCCACTGCGAGCCGTACCCGTATAACACCCACACGTCGCCGGGGCCCGGCGCGGTGCGTGGGTCGGGCGCGGCGATGGGCGGGACGACGCCGGGCGCCTCGCGGCCTTCGGCGAG
>JBQGCR010000639.1:0-3006 GCA_052038585.1 Kineosporiaceae bacterium | reverse complement strand
CTCGTCGCGGTGCGTCGACCAGTCGACCGCCCGGTCGCGGACCGTCCCGGTCCGGGTGGTCACGACGTGTCCCCGAGGGCTCGCGCGGGCGTTGCTCCGGCGAGGGGACGGCTGCGCCGGCGGGATGGCTCAGCGTGCACGTCCGGGCGTCCTGTCGGTCACGCCGCGCCGAACCTGACCCGTCCGGGCGCGTTTAGCGCGAGGGACGCCCACCGAGGGTGGCCTGCTCAGGCGGACTAACCAGCGGCTGCCGGCCGGCGACGACAAACACGGCATGGCGCTGACCAAGGCACTCCTCGGCAAGACCGTCCTCGTCGCGACCCTCCTGGGGCTGCTCGCGCCCGTCGCGGGACCCGCGGGGGCCGCGAGCGCCCTCGACCCGCCGGCGCCCGTGCAGGCCCGCGCGTCCGAGAGCGTCCTCGACTCGTGGGGGGTCGTCGCGCACCTCGGCTACGCGGGCTCGCCCTACCGGGACGTGCCGCAGACCATTCAGCGGCTCGAGGAGCTCAACGTCCGCCACATCCGTACTCGCATGTACGACAAGCGGCCGGACATCTACGCGGCGATGCGGACGATCCACGCCGCGACCGGGCTGCGCTTCAACCTCGTCATGGGGGAGCCGAACACGGTCCAGACGCCGCAGGTTCTCGTCGACCGGCTCGTCGCCGAGGGGCTCGTCCCGATGGTCGAGTCGTTCGAGGGCGCGAACGAGTGGAACCTGTCCGGCCGGCCGAACTGGGCCGCCGAGCTGCGCGCGCACCAGCAGGCGCTGTGGGCGGCGGTGAAGTCCCACCCGGCGACGCAGGACATCCCGGTCCTCGCGCCGGCGCTCGGGATGCGGACCGGCTTCACCGAGCTCGGCGACATCTCCGCGTGGTGCGACCTCGGCAACGTCCACAACGACCCGGGGGCCCAGCGGCCGAGCGTGCGGATCGACGACCTCACCGCGCAGGAGAAGGCGATCACCGGCGGCAAGCCGGTCGTGTACTCCGAGAGCGGCTACCACAACGCGATGAACACCCCCGAGGGCCACTACCCGACGCCGGAGTCGGTCGCCGCCGTCTACGCGCCCAAGCTCGTCCTCGAGCACTACCTCCGCGGGACGCTGCGCCTCTTCGAGTACGAGCTCTTCGACTACTTCTACGAGCCGGACTACGCCGACCAGGAGGGCCACTTCGGCCTTCTGAACTTCGACGGCACGCCGAAGCCCGCCTACACCGCGGTGCGCTCGTTCTACCGGCTGCTGGCCGACGAGGGCGCGCGGTTCACGCCGGGGTCGCTGGCCTACCGGCTCGACGGCGCGTCGAGCGACCTGCGCCAGGTCCTGCTCCAGAGGAGCGACGGCACGTTCCTGCTCGTCCTGTGGCGCGACGTCACGGTCTACGACCGCAAGAAGCGGCTCGACCTGCCGGTGGCGCCGGTGACGCCGACCCTCACCCTCGGAGGGCCGGCCGCCGTGACGACGTACCGGCCGTCGCTGTCCGACGCGCCGGCCTCCAGCGCCGTCGGCACCTCGGTGCCCGTCCCGGTGGCCGGTGACCTCGTCGTCGCGGCCATCACCCCGGTCCGCGCGCCGGGCGCCCCGACCGCCGTCACCGCGACCGCCGGCGTGGGCTCGGCGAGCGTCGCGTGGGGTGCCCCGACCGACGACGGCGGCACCCCGGTCACGGGGTGGACGGTCACCGCCTCGACCGGCGCGAGCCAGGACCTCCCGGCGACCGCGCCCCGGACGGCCACGTTCACCGGGCTCGCCCCGGGCAGCCCCGTCTCGTTCCGGGTCATGGCCCGCAACGCCGTCGGCGCGTCGGCGCCCGCGACGAGCGAGCCGGTCGTGCCCACCGGCGTCCCCACCGCCCCGCGCGGGGTCGCCGCGACCGCCGGCATCGGGTCGGCGAGCGTCACGTGGCAGCCGCCCGCCTCCGACGGCGGCACGCCGGTCACGGGCTGGACCGTCACCTCCTCGAGCGGCGTCAGCCACGCCGTCCCGGCGTCGGCGACGAGCACGACCTTCACCGCGCTCGCCCCCCGGGTCCCGGTGTCGTTCCGGGTGAGCGCGACGAACGCCGTCGGCACGTCGCCCGCCTCCGACGCGAGCGTGGACGTCGTCCCCGTCGGCCCGCCGGACGCCCCGGGCGGGGTGAGCGCGACGGCCGGCGTCGGCACGGCCACGGTGTCCTGGCACGCGCCCGCCGCCGACGGCGGGTCCCCGGTCACCGGCTACACGGTGACGGCCTCGACGGGCGACGCCCGTGACGTCGCCCCGACCGCGGTGCCGCTCGCCGCGACGTTCACCGGGCTGCCCGCGGGCTCCGGCGTGACGTTCCGCGTCGTCGCCCGCAACGTCGCCGGCACGTCGCCGTCGTCGGGGTCGACGGCCGCCGTCGTCCCCACCGGCGTGCCGACCGCCCCGCGCGGCGTCACCGCGACGGCCGGGGCCGGGTCCGCGGCCGTCACCTGGCAGCCCCCGGCCGCCGACGGCGGGACGCCGGTCACCGGCTACACGGTCACCGCCTCGACCGGCGCCACGCGGACGGTCGCGGCGCCGGCGACGACGACGTCGTTCACCGGGCTGACCCCCCGCGTCCCGGTGACCTTCCGGGTCAGCGCGACGAACGCCGTCGGCACCTCGGCGGCCTCGGCGGCCACGGAGCCGGTCACCCCGACCGGGGTCCCGGACGCGCCGTCCGCCCCGGCGTCGACCGCCGGCGTCGGGTCGGCGACCGTCACGTGGCGGCCCCCGGCGGACGACGGCGGCAGCGCCGTCACCGGCTACACCGTCACCGCGTCCACCGGCGCGACGCGGACCGTCGCGGCGACGGCGACGAGCGTGACCTTCACCGGCCTCGCCCCGCGCGTGCCGGTCGGCTTCCGGGTCGTCGCGGTCAACGCCGTCGGCGCCTCGCCGTCGGTCGCGGCCGGCCCGGGCGTCACCCCCATCGGGGGGGGGGGCGCGCCCCGCGGCGTCGCGGCCGTCCCCGGGCCCGGGTGCGCGACCCTGTCCATGGG
>JBQGCR010000638.1:0-2603 GCA_052038585.1 Kineosporiaceae bacterium | reverse complement strand
TCGTCAACGGCGGCGGCGGGACCGACCAGCTCTACGGCGGGCTCGGCGCGGACACGATGCACGGCGGGAACTCGACCGACGCCGTCTACGGCCAGGACGGCAACGACACCCTCTACGGCGACTCCGGCAACGACAGCGTCTTCGGCGGGAGCGGGAACGACACCGTCCGCGGCGGGAACGACGTCGACCAGGTCTTCGGCGAGGGCGGGAACGACAGCGTCGGCGGGGACGCCGGCGCCGGGGACGTCTGCAACGGCGGCCCGGGGACGGACGTCGCGGCCGCAGGCTGCGAGAGCCTCGTCGGCATCCCGTAGCGGTCGGCCAGGAGGCACGAGGGGCCCGGGCGCACGCCCGGGCCCCTTGCCGTGCGTCACACGGTGTCGAGCGCCTCCGGCACGTTGGCCTCGACGTCCGCGAGCCACGTCGTCGCCGCCGTGTCCGACGGCGCCCGCCAGTCGCCCCGGGGGGACAGCGACCCTCCCGCGGAGACCTTGGGGCCGTTCGGCATCGCCGAGCGCTTGAACTGGCTGAAGGCGAAGTACCTGCGGCAGAAGACGAGCAGCCAGCGCCGGATCGTCGCGAGGTCGTAGGCGACCTTCTTCGCGTCCGGGAAGGCGTGCGGCCAGTCGCCGGCGGCGACGTCCCCCCACGCGCGCCACGCGAGGAAGGCGATCTTCGAGGGCCGGAACCCGTAGCGCAGGACGTGGAAGAGCGTGAAGTCGTGCAGCGCGTAGGGGCCGATCGTGCCCTCGGTGGACTGCACCGTGCCGTCCTCGCCGGCCGGCACGAGCTCGGGGGTGATCTCGGTGTCGAGGATGGCCTGGAGCGTCGTCCCGACCTCGTCGTCGAACTGGCCCGAGCCGATGACCCACCGGATGAGGTGCTGCATGAGCGTCTTCGGCACGCCGCCGTTGACGTTGTAGTGGCTCATCTGGTCGCCGACGCCGTACGTGCACCAGCCGAGGGCGAGCTCGGACAGGTCGCCGGTCCCCAGGACGATCCCGTCGCGCTGGTTGGCCAGGCGGAACAGGTAGTCCGTCCGCAGGCCGGCCTGGACGTTCTCGAAGGTCACGTCGTAGACCGGCTCACCGTCGGCGAACGGGTGGTCGATCTCGTCGAGCATGAGTCGGGCGGTGGGGGAGATGTCGAGCTCGGACGCCGTGACGCCGAGCGAGCGCATGAGGGCGTGGGCGTTGCCCTTCGTGTGGTCGCTCGTCGCGAACCCGGGGAGGGTGAAGCCGAGGATGTCGCTGCGCGGCCGGCCGAGACGGTCCATCGCCTTGGCCGCGACGATGAGCGCGTGGGTCGAGTCGAGGCCGCCGGAGACGCCGATGACGACCTTGGGATTCCCGATGGCCCGCAGCCGCTGCTCGAGGCCGGAGACCTGGATGTTGTACGCCTCGTAGCAGTCGAGCTCGAGCCGGGCGTCGTCCGCGGGCACGAAGGGGAAGCGCTCGACCTCGCGGCGCAGGCCGAGGTCGCCGTCGGGCGGGGCGAGCGTGAAGGTGACCGTCCGGAACTGCGCGGTCCGGGCGGCGTGCGTGCGCCGGTTGTCGTCGAAGGTGCCCATCCGCAGGCGCTCGGCGCGCAGGAGGTCGAGGTCGACGTCGGCGACGCTGCGGCGCGGGCCGCTCGGGAAGCGCTCGGTCTCGGCGAGCAGCACGCCGTTCTCGTAGACCATCGTCTGGCCGTCCCACGACAGGTCCGTCGTCGACTCGCCCTCGCCGGCGGCGGCGTAGACGTACGCGGCGAGGCAGCGCGACGACGACGCCTTGACGAGCAGCCGCCGGTCCTCGGCCCGGCCCACGGTGATCGGCGAGCCGGAGAGGTTGACGAGCACGGTCGCCCCGGCGAGCGCGGCCTCGGCGCTCGGCGGGACGGGCACCCACAGGTCCTCGCAGACCTCGGCGTGGACGACGAGGCCGGGGACGTCGTCGGCGGCGAGGAGCAGGTCCGGGCCGAACGGGACGTCGGTGCCGCCGAGCCGGATCGACGCGCCGCGCAGGTCGTCGCCGGGGGCGAGCTGGCGCCGCTCGTAGAACTCCCGGTACGTCGGCAGGTACGACTTCGGGGCGACGCCGAGGATGCGGCCGCGGTGCACGGCGACGGCGCAGTTGTAGAGCCGGTTGCGGTGCCGCAGCGGCGCGCCGAGCAGGACGAGGGGGAGCAGGTCGGCGGTGCCGGCGACGACGTCGGCCAGGGCCGCCTCCACCGCGTCGAGCAGGGCGTCCTGGAGCAGGAGGTCCTCGACCGAGTACCCGGTGAGCGTCAGCTCGGGCAGGACGGCGACCGCGACGCCGTCGTCGTGGCACGCGCGGACCTGCTCGAGCACGGCCGCGGCGTTCGCGGCGGGGTCGGCGAGCGTCGTGCGGGTGGTCACGGCGGCGACGCGCGCGAACCCGTGCGCGTAGAGGCTGCGGAACTCCATGCGGACATCCTGCCCGTTCGGCGGGTCCGCAGCCGTCCCGCGGGCCGCTACCGTCGACGGGTGGCCACGATCGACAGCCTCGCCGCCCTCGAGGCGCTCTACCCCGTGCCGTCCCAGCGGGTCGTGGAGAACAAGCGGGACCGGCTCGACGACGGCCTGCGGGCGGTGGTCGCCG
>JBQGCR010000637.1:0-2528 GCA_052038585.1 Kineosporiaceae bacterium | reverse complement strand
ATCCCGACGGCGACGAACAAGCACGCGATCCTGCTCACCGACGGCATCAACCAGCACGAGACGCCCGAGCAGCTCGGGCAGGCGATCGCCGTCGCCAAGGGCCAGTTCCAGTGCGACTGCCGCGGCGTCGGCGCCGACTGGCAGGTCGCCGAGCTGCGCCGGATCGCCACCGAGCTGCTCGGCACCGTCGGCCTCATCCCGCAGGCCGACCAGATGGCGGGGGAGTTCGCCGCGCTCGTGCGGCAGTCGATGGGCCGCGGCATCCCGGCGGCCGACCTGCGGGTCTGGGCGCCGCAGGGGGCGACGGTGCTCTTCGTCCGCCAGGTGAGCCCGCAGGTCGAGGACCTGTCGGCCCGGCGGCGCGAGGTCAACCCGCTGACCGGCGACTACCCGACCGGCTCGTGGGGCGACGAGTCGCGGGACTACCACGTCGCGGTCCGCCTGGCCGCCAAGGGGATCGGCGCCGAGCAGCTCGCCGCCCGGGTGCAGCTCGTCGTCGGCGGGCAGAACGTCGCGCAGGGCCTGGTCAAGGCGATGTGGAGCGACGACGACGCCCTCACCGCCCGGATCAACCCCGCGGTCGCCCACTACACCGGGCAGGCCGAGCTCGCCCAGGCGATCCAGGACGGCCTGGCCGCCAAGGCCGCCGGCGACGAGGAGACGGCGACGGCCAAGCTCGGCCGGGCCGTCCAGCTCGCCGAGGCGACGGGCAACGACGAGGCGACGTCGCGGCTGCGCAAGGTCGTCGAGGTCGAGGACCCCGGCACCGGCCGCGTGCGGCTCAAGCGCAGCGTCGACAAGCTCGACGAGATGGCGCTCGACACCGCCTCGACGAAGACGACGCGGGTGCGCCGGTGAGCGCCGTCTGCCCCAACGGGCACGCGTCGGACTCGACCGACTGGTGCGACACCTGCGGGGCGCCGATGACGGCGGCTCCGGCGGCGGGCTCCGCGCCCGCAGGACCGGCGGGACCCGCGCCGTCGTCCGGCAAGCCCTGCCCGAACTGCGCGACCGAGAACCTGCCCGACGCGCTCTTCTGCGAGTCGTGCGGCTACGACTTCACGACGGGCGCCATGCCGCGCCCGCTCACCCCGCCGTCCGGCCTCGACCTGTCGGTCCCCGCGCCCACCCCCGCGCCCGCCCCCGCGCCCGACGCGGCGGCCGTCCCGGCCCCCGAGGCGCCGGACGCCCCCGAGGCGCCGGACGCCCCCGAGGCCCCGGTCGCCCCGCCGGTCGAGCTCGAGTGGGTCGCCGAGGTCTGGGTCGACCCCGACTGGTACGCCCTCCAGGAGGCCGACGCGCCGTGCCCGTCGCCGGGGCTGCCGACGGTCGTCCCGCTCACCGAGCGCAGCATGCTCCTCGGCCGGCGGTCCGAGAGCCGCAACATCCACCCGCAGGTCGACCTGAGCAGCGACGTCGGCGTGAGCCGCCGGCACGCCCAGCTGACGACGGACGGGCAGCGATGGTTCGTCGAGGACCTGCAGTCCGCCAACGGCACGTACGTCGCCGGGGCGAACGCGCCGCTGCCCGAGGAGCCGGTCGCGCCGGGGCAGCGGGTGGAACTCGAGGAGGACGTGCGGCTCTACCTCGGCGCCTGGACCCGCGTCGTCGTCCGCAAGGCGACGCCGGAGGAGAGGGCCGGGCAGGCCTGAGGGGACGCCCGACGCAGGTCACACACCGGCCGGTCCAGGGCACCCCGCCCGAGTCGATAGCCTGCAGTCAGCACCCATGACCTGACTGACACGTCTGACACGAGGGGTAACGCAATGGCGCGCAAGGGCACGGTGACCGTGGTCGGAGCCGGCTTCTACGGCTCGACGACGGCGCAGCGGCTGGCCGAGTACGACATCTTCGAGAAGGTCGTCCTCACCGACATCCGCGACGGCTGGGCCGAGGGCCTGGCGCTCGACCTCAACCAGTCCCGCCCGATCGAGGGCTTCGAGACGCAGGTCGTCGGGAAGACGACGGGCACGGACGGCTCGGGCTACGAGGTCATCGCCGGCTCGGACATCGTCGTCATCACCGCGGGCCTGCCCCGCAAGCCCGGCATGAGCCGGATGGACCTGCTCGGGGTCAACGGCGGCATCGTCCGCGGCGTCGCCGAGAACGTCGCCCGGCACGCGCCGGACGCCGTCATCATCGTCGTGTCCAACCCGCTCGACGAGATGACGACGCTCGCCCAGGTCGCCTCCGGCTTCCCGCACGAGCGGGTCATCGGCCAGGCGGGCATGCTCGACACGGCGCGGTTCTCCTACTTCGTCGCCGAGACCCTCGCCGTCCCGGTCGGCTCGGTGAAGACGCTGACGCTCGGCTCGCACGGCGACACGATGGTCCCCGTCCCGAGCGCCTGCACCGTCGACGGCAAGCCGCTGGCCGACCTGCTCCCGGCCGACAAGATCGAGGAGCTCGTCGTCCGCACCCGCAACGGCGGCGCCGAGGTGGTCGCGCTGCTCAAGTCCGGCTCGGCGTACTACGCCCCGTCGGCCGCCGCGGCCCGGATGGCCAAGGCCGTCGCCGAGGACTCCGGC
>JBQGCR010000636.1:0-2805 GCA_052038585.1 Kineosporiaceae bacterium | reverse complement strand
GAGCACGGCGACGAAGGCCAGCCGCCGCGACGGCGGCACCTCCCAGCGGATCACGTGCGGGCCCGGTGCGTCGGCACGCTCAGTGCGCGAAGTGCCGGGTGCCGGTCAGGTACATCGTCACGCCGGCGGCCTGCGCGGCGGCGACGACCTCGCCGTCGCGCACCGACCCGCCCGGCTGCACGACGGCGCGGACGCCGGCGTCGAGGAGCACCTGGAGGCCGTCCGCGAAGGGGAAGAACGCGTCGGACGCCGCGACGGCGCCGCGCGCGCGGTCGGCGCCGGCCCGCTCGACGGCGAGCCGGCACGAGTCGACCCGGTTGACCTGGCCCATCCCGATCCCGACGCTCGCGCCGTCCCGGGCGAGCAGGATCGCGTTGGACTTCACCGCGCGCACCGCGCGCCAGGCGAAGGCGAGCCCGGCGAGCGTCGCGGCGTCGGCCGGCTCCCCCGCCGCGAGCGTCCACGACGCCGGGTCGTCGCCGGCGGCGTCGATCCGGTCCACCTGCTGCAGGAGCAGCCCCCCGCTGACGGGCCGCGACTCGGCGCCGCCGCGCGGGGCGCCGCCGGGCACGCGCAGGAGCCGCACGTTCTTCTTCCGGGTGAGGATCTCCAGCGCTTCGGCGTCGAAATCGGGCGCGGCGACGACCTCGGTGAAGACGTCCCCGATCCGCGCGGCCATCGCGGCGGTCACGGTGCCGTTCGTCGCGACGACGCCGCCGAAGGCGGAGACGGGGTCGCAGTCGAAGGCGCGGGCGTAGGCGTCGGCGACGTCGGAGCCGACGGCGATGCCGCAGGGGTTGGCGTGCTTGATGATCGCGACCGTGGGGGCGTCCCCGTGGTCGTGCGCGGCGCGCCACGCGGCGTCGGTGTCGACGTAGTTGTTGTACGACATCTCCTTGCCGTGGAGCACGCTCGCGTGGGCGAGCCCCGGCTGCCCGCTGCGGTAGAGCGCGGCCGCCTGGTGCGGGTTCTCGCCGTAGCGCAGGACCGCCGCGCGGTCCCACGTCGCGCCGACCCACGCCGGGAAGCCGGTGCCGTCGTCGGTCGGGGCGAGCACGTTGCCCATCCACGAGGCGACGGCGACGTCGTACGTCGCGGTGTGGACGAACGCCTCGGCCGCCAGGCGCCGGCGCTGCTCGAGGGTGAAGCCGCCCGCGGCGACGGCGTCGAGCACCTCGGCGTAGCGCGCCGGGTCGGTGACGACGGCGACGCTCGGGTGGTTCTTCGCCGCGGCGCGCACCATCGACGGGCCGCCGATGTCGATCTGCTCGACGCACTCGTCCGGCGAGGCGCCCGAGGCGACGGTGTCGACGAACGGGTAGAGGTTGACGACGACGAGGTCGAACGGCTCGACGCCGAGCTCGGCGAGCTGGCGGACGTGGTCGTCCAGCCGCCGGTCGGCGAGGATCCCCGCGTGCACCCGCGGGTGCAGGGTCTTGACCCGGCCGTCGAGGCACTCGGGGAACCCGGTGAGGTCCTCGACCGGCGTCACCGCCACCCCGGCCGCGGCGATCCGCGAGGCGGTCGACCCGGTGGAGACGATCGCGACGCCGGCCGCGTCGAGGCCCTTCGCGAGCTCCTCCAGGCCGGTCTTGTCGTAGACGGAGACCAGCGCCCGGCGGACCGGGACCGTGTCGGGGGTGTCAGCCATGGATCGCGACTTTCCTTCCGGAGACCGTCCAGCCGTGGCGGGACATGCGGGTGACCACGTCGACGAGCATCTCGCGCTCGACCACCTTGATCCGTTCGTGCAGGCTCGCCTCGTCGTCGTCCGGCTCGACCGGGACGGCCCGCTGGTCGACGACCGGCCCGGTGTCCTCGCCGGCGTCGATGAGGATCGTCGTCGAGCCGGAGACCTTGACGCCGTAGGCGAGGGCGTCCCGGACGCCGTGCGCGCCGGGGAAGGCGGGCAGCAGGGCCGGGTGGGTGTTGACCGTCCGGCCGCCGAAGCGGTCGAGGAACGCGGGCCCGAGCAGGCGCATGAACCCCGCGAGCACGACGAGGTCGGGCGAGAAGACGGCGACGGCGCGGGCGACGGCGTCGTCCCAGGCGGCCCGGTCGGGGAAGTCGCGCGGCGCGACGACCGCCGTCGGCACGCCCGCCGCGCGGGCGCGCTCGAGGCCGTAGGCGTCGGGCCGGTCGCTGACGACGGCGGCGACCCGGTAGGCCCCCTGCGCCGTCGTCGTCCGCGCGTCGAGGAGCGCCTGGAGGAGGGTGCCGGTGCCGGACACGAGGACGACGACGTCGGCGGTTCCGGTCACGGGCCGCAAGCCTATCGCCGCCGGCGCGTGCCGCCGTCCGCGCACCGGGCCGCCGGGGCGGCGGTGATGCAGGATGGGCGGATGAGCCCGCCGAGCGACGCCGAGCGGCGCCGGTCGGACACGCTGACCTTCGCCGTCCTCCTCCTCGCCGCCCTCGTGTGCACGCTGCTGCCGCTGCCCTGGCGGCTCGCCGGGATCGCCTTCGCCGGGTGGGGCGGCTTCCTCGGGACGCGCCTGCTCGGCCGGATCGCCGCCGCCAGCCGGGCGGGTCAGCCGGTCTCCGGGCACCTCGGGGTGGCCGTCGGCCTCGGCGCGTGCCTGGTCGTCGTCGTCCAGCTCGGCACCCAGGCCGCCCTGCTGCCGGCCGAGCTCGACCGGCAGGAGTGCCTCGCGGGCGCCGGCACCGTCACGGCGCAGCAGGCCTGCGAGGAGGAGTTCGCCGAGCGCCTGCCCCTCCGCCGCTGACCCCCGACCCGGAAGCGGGGGGGGGGGGGGGGGGGGCGGGGGGGGGGGGGCGGGCCCCCCGCGCGCCCGCGGGCGCGGT